>JAAOXX010000030.1 GCA_018221025.1 Candidatus Altarchaeota archaeon
CTTAGGTTTTGTGATGATTGATTTTGATTATTTTTATGCAACACATAGTCCAGAACACATTGAATTAACTCAAGAACTGTACACGCGACTCAAAAAAAATGGCCATATTTACAAAGGAAAAGTTAAGCAGTATTGGGATTCTGAGTCTCAAGAACCTCTTCCAGATAGATATGTAACTGGTACTTGTCCTCACTGTAATGCAGAGGAGCAATATGCTGACCACTGTGAGAAATGCGGGAAGGCACTTCAAGGTGGGGAGTTGATTAATCCGATTTCTAAGAAGACAAACACCCCTGCAGAAGTCCGCGATGGTGAACACATATTTTTCAAACTCAGTGGATTTTCGAAACAACTCAAAAAATTTGTTGGAGAAGTCGAGGCTCCAAAGGAAATTAAGAATTTTGTCTTGAGTTGGGTAAAGGATGGATTGCAAGATTGGGATATTGAACGTGATATATCCTGGGGTGTTCCAATTCCTGATTCGAAAGGTGTTTTCTATGTGTGGTTCGATGCGCCAATTGGTTATGCCAGCACCTTGAAAAAATGGTGCAAAGAAAAAAGTGAAGATTTTGATGAGTGGTGGAACTCACGACTCGTTCACTTTATTGGCAAAGACATAGCATATCATCACTTCCTTTTTTGGCCGGCAATTCTTATGGGGAGTGGCATGAATATCCCTGCATCTATTCCAGTCAGGGGACACTTGACTCTCGAAGGAAAGAAATTTAGTAAGAGCCGCAGTCACTACATTTCAGTTGCTCAATGGAAAGACAAGGGACTTGACCCAGAATACCTTCGGTTTTATATGACATATACTACGTCTCTTGGGGTAAAAGACAGCGATTTCTCTGCTTCTGAGTATAAGAAGGTTGTGAATGAAGAACTCGTTAATAATTTTGGAAACTTGCTCCAGAGAGTTTTGAAGTTTTCAGAAAGACTGAATTCAGTAATTCCTAATGTTAAATTGGACAAGGAATTTGAAGATGTCAAAAAACTTCGCACCGAATACTTGAAATTAATGAATGAAGGTAAACTTTCCAAGGCACTGAAATTAGTTTGCTTTGGGGTTCGAAATCTTAACAGGTACTTCCAAGAAAAAGCCCCTTGGAAAAATGAAGCTGATGCACCTGTTGTTGTTGCAACAGTTGCCAGCTCAATTAAACTAATTAATGAGATGCTTTATCCCTTCCTTCCAGAGAGAACGAAGAAGGTTGCAGGACTTTTGAATGTGGGACTGAGATGGGAAACAACTTCTTTGAAGCCCGGCCACGTTCTTGAGAAAGCAGAGATACTGTTTCCGCGAGTTGAAGACTCGACAGTAAAAAAATTGAGTTCAATTTACAACGCTTAAATGTTTCTATCGCTTTGAATCTTATGACTAAGTTCAAGTGTCCTGCTTATGGTGTTGTTTTACGGGGAGACAAGGTTCTACTAATTGAAAGGAGGAAACCCCGCGTCTGGGAATTTCCCGGAGGTGGAATTGAAAAAGGTGAGTCAATTCGTGATGCGATATCTCGAGAAGTTGAAGAAGAAGCCGGATTAAAAGTGACTGCGGGTTTGCTTATTCCTGTGAGGGAGATTGACAGTGTAGTCTCGATTTTTGGTTTATGCAATTACAAAGAGGATAAGGTTGTTCTTGGTTCGGTTACTGGTGAAGATAAGGGGAGACAATACAAGTGGGTCAAGCTCTCTCAAGTTCCAAAGGTTATAGATAGTATTCCGCTGGCGAGGTCAGTAAAGGTTTTTCTTGAAGAAATTGGACATTATTAATTCTAAAAATAAAAAAAGGGGAAGTCCCGCGAGCCGGATTTGAACCGGCAACAAGGCGGTTTCCGAACGGAGGCTACCTTTCTCCCGCACTTATTCCTTTAGGAAAGCGGGATTATCCCGGCTCCTCCCATATTCTGGGATTTGCCCGGTCCGAAGAGCATGCTCCCCGGCTACAGCCGCCTGCTCTACCAGGTTGAGCTATCGCGGGTTCGACAATAAGCACTTGACTTTTTGGTTTAAAACACTTTGTTGCTTGTAACAATAGAATAAACTAAAACGGATGTTATTAGGAGCATAGCAACCACAGTAACTCCTGGAACCCAAGAATTCCAGCTCATTCCTAGTTGAATTGGACACACATCAACTTCAGTTTTTTCAATACATTCGCCACCTATTAGTTCCTCAACTATCCGTGTTTTTTCAATTCCAATACACTCCGACCATTCAGTCGGCTTTGCACACACGATGTCAGTTACGTCATCTTGAACCGGAGTTTCTTCTACTTCTTCCGCAGTACTAATTCCAATTGCAAATACTCCAATCTCCTTGGGGCGAACTCTTACAATGTATCTGAACATATCACCGCCCTCTCTGTATGCATTCTGGTCCTCCCAAACACCGTTGACTCTGAGTTTAACAACAACTTCTCCAATATTCGAGTCCTGATTATTTAGCCAATTCTTCGCAATTGCAAATTTCAAAACATAGTTGGAAATGGAGTTTACTTGTTTTACTTCAATAAGTCTATAAACTATCATTTCTGGCGGAGGTCTACTAACCCCAGTTAATTCCCGAGTATTCAATTGACTGTCTGGACCTGCCGAAAAACTAACATAGTGTAGGGATTTGTTTATTTCAAACTGAAAAGTTCCCCCATTTGTTACATTAATCTGAAAAGGGTCAAATTGAACCGAGTATTCGGCCGCTGAAACTAATCCCATTAATAATGCAATTAGGAGTAATTTCCTCATGTCACTCTAAGGTGGCGGAATTTTTAAGCCTTTCATGATATGTGCTAAACCAAAACAAGGCTCCAATCAAGAATCCGAACCAAAGTGTCGTAAACCTAATTAGAATGGTTGTTGATGCCGCAATTCCTTTTGCTACTGAAAATACTATGAGGCTTGCTGTTAGTCCTGCTTCTGTAGCACCAAGACCTCCCGGCAACATCGTCAAGTTTCCAAATACGGAGCTTGCCGAGAATGTAAACAAAGCTGCTACTAATCCAATTGTTCCGCCGAAATACTGGACTGCAATCCAAACCTCTACTGCTTCAATTAACCAAGAAACAATGGTGAGGGCCAGAAGTCCAATGATTAACTTAACGTCTGCAAGTTTTTCAATTTCCTCTTTTACAAAACTAATTTTGTGTCTAAGTATGTAGAGCCCCACGATTCCAACTGCAAACACCCCGAAAATTCCCCACAAACTCTTTATGAATTGATTTGCGACTAGAATTGCACCTATTCCTGCAATTAGTATGTGTGCGACTATGTCAAAAGCGCGTTCTACAAGAGTAATGAATACTATGGTTTTTCTCTTGAATCCGTGTCTCTTATGCATTAATTCAGACTTCACAATTTCTCCAGCCTTTGCAGGGGTTATGACGAACACGAGTCCGGCAATATATGTCTTGACTGCTTCGACAAATGAGATTTTCATGTCATAGTGTTTGAGAAGAATCTGCCACCTCCAGCTCTTCATGACATAGTCCGTGAAAGTCATTAGACACAGGAGTGCCGTGATTTTCCAGCCCGGCAGTGCTACCCCTTCCGAAAAAAATGCGAGTGCGCCATATGAAACTATTGCGAGTAAAAAGACATAGAAAATACTCGACTTCTTCACTTATTTGTGTGGATTGGTGCTTCTAAAAACTTTTTCATAGGTCATAGGCGGTTTCAATTTTAAGATATGCAATTGGTGGTGGCAGTATTCCTAATTCTGTTACAATTCCTCTTATTCTTTTTGAGGGGACGGTTTCAAATGCAGGGTCTTCGACATCTACTGGGTAATCCCAAATTTCTCTTGGGTCTCTTTCTTCAATTGGAACCCCTTGTGCAAATAAGGACTGTTTGTCAAGCTTTAGACCCAGTCCAAGTGCATAAAATGGAACTTCTTGAGCTTCTGCCGATAATGCGAGCAATCCAGTTCCAACTTTATTAATTACACTTCCATCAACAAGCAACGCATCAATTCCAACGAGTGCGAGTCCAACACCTTCATCGCTCATTGCCTTATACATTGCAGAATCAACATAGAATTTTACAGGAACTCCTCCCTGATACAATTCCTTTGCAGTTTTCCTTCCCTGATAAAGTGGGCGAGTTTC
>JAAOXX010000031.1 GCA_018221025.1 Candidatus Altarchaeota archaeon
CCGACCACATTTATAGAAATTTTCCATTTGGCTCTTCGTTTTCCAATATGACTATTGAAGCAGTAGATTGTCAAGGCGAACCAATTATTGCCTATCAGGGAAACTATGAGGTTTTTTGCTACTCTGATTTTGAGGGCCCATCCATTTTACGCATAAACTATCTTTTACACCAGCCATACACTTGTTATTCTGATATGTGTTATTTTGAAGCAAGACTATTCGATGGAACACGAGTTGGGCCAATTGAATACTCCATAAAAAAAGCGACGGAATTTGAGGCATTTCCCGACCCAGGATTCCATGGAAACGAAGGAATCTTTGAAGGCGAAGCGACTTCTGGATATTTCTTTGCATCAGTTCCCGCAAACTATGCAGGTTCCGAAACTCTCAATGAAACTTTTCAAGAAAAATTTAACAGTATTATTGGTCGATATTCTCAAGAGACCCGTTTGGAGTCTAAGTGGATGTCTAATTTATTGCTTCTTATTTCATTTGAAGCATTTGTTGCATTCTTACTCTTCCTCGTTATGGGGCTTGAACGAAATGTTTCAACGAGTCGTTACCTATCAAATCCACCATCACTAAGGCCACCGCACCATCTTTCTTGCTTATACTTTTTTGACTTAGACAAAACCAATGTTATTAACGCAACAATTGTGAATCTTGCATCGAGGGGTTATCTTGAGGTAACTCGGACAAATCTCCGTCTTCATGCAAGAAAAATTCACGACCCATTTGAATACAAAGTTCTTACAATGTTATCTAAATTAGCCGTTGAAGGTGTGATTAAATTGGATAGAGACTGGATTAAAAAGAGAATTAATAAGATTGGAAAAGAAGATTTTAAGGCCATAGTGAAGGGTCTTCAAAAGATGCACAAGTGTCCAAAATCTCTTGTTGAAGGCATTCATGATAAATTGGGTGATTCCTTAGTGTTGACTATGCAAGGCGCATTCGTTGCACTCTCGTTCTTCTTGTACCTATCAGCTTCACCTTACTTAGTTAATTATAGAACGTCCCTCATCGTTCTTACACTCACCAATCTCTTTTGGATTCTTTCATCTTGGAAACTTGGGTATACTACCTTCAGCCGATACACGCGCTCTGCTACGCTGGAAAAATCAATGTGGCTCGCATACCAACGCTTCGTTAAGAGTGAAGTCAACTTAGAAAAATCAATTAAATTGAATTGGGAATACGCACTCACTTTCGCTACTTTATTTGGTTTTGAGAATCGAATCCTAAAAGTAGCTGAAAGGCGACGCATTTACTTTAAACATATGTATAATGCACGTCTTGCAACGAGAGCGTTTGATACGATTCTTCGAGCTGCCCATTAATTAAGTGGTTTTTTTAATTCGTGTCCTTCAAGTTTCTTGTGATTGAATCCGTCGCAATTCTTATTGTCATGGCCGCATTTTTTGGGCTTTTACTATCTTTGATGAATTTTTCTCCATCGCCGGCATACTTATTCGCAGGATTCCTTGCAGCGGTTATTGGAATTTCTGGAACTGAGTTATCTGTACTGTCCGAGTTTGGTGTAATTATGCTCTTATTTTCAGTCGGAATTGAAATGAATATCTTAAAAATTTTTAAATCATTTCGAGTGATTTTCGTTGCAATTGTTCAAATGGTGGGGACATTCTTCTTTACATATATTCTCAGCACTTTTATGGGAATCACGGGGATGGACCGACTAATATTGAGCCTTGCATTTGTTTTTTCGAGTACGGCTATTGTGCTAAAAACACTATCGGATAAAGGTCTTCTTGATTCCGCTCTTGGTGAACTTTCGGTTGGAATTCTTATTCTTGAAGATATTGTTGCGGCACTCGTAATTTCATTTATTTCAGGTGCACATACATCTCCACTTGGAATTGGTGCGCTTGCTATTTTCTTAGTAGTTTCAAAAAAAGTATTTGACTTCTTATCAACTAAGCAACAAATATCACTTGAAACGGTTTTTATGATTTCAATTGCAGTTGCAATGGGTAGTTCTGCTATTGCTGGAACTGTTGGTTTAAGCTATGGAATGGGTGCACTATTTGCGGGTATTGCTCTTTCATTTATTGATTCAAAACACGAGGTATTGAGTTTATTCCAACCATTGAAAGATTTTTTCCTACTACTCTTCTTCATCTTTATTGGGGGATTTGTTCAATTAGATAATTTGAAAAACTTAGTGTTCCTCGTTGTTCCATTAATTATTACTCCTTTGACAATTTTTATTCCTGCAAGAATTGTTGGAATTCCTAAAAGAATTGCAGTACTTGCGTCAATTACTCTTGCCAATCTCAGTGAATTTTCACTCGTAGTAGTGTGGGCCGCTTCATCGGCAGGAATGATTTCCCAGAATGTTGTTGGGATTGTTGCGCTTACTGCCATGATTTCTATGTTAGTTTCACCAATTTTACTACAAGTTTTCTTACGTCAAAAATCTTCAAAAGAGGTGATTTCTAAGGAAGCAAAAGCCGAAATTTATCTCTTTGGTGCTCATGATACTGGTCGTCATATTCTCGAGTCACTCGGAAAAAAAGACGTAGTGGTTGTTGATTCTAATTCTTCACATGTTCGTCAGCTTCGGAAAAAAAAGTATAATGCCATCTTGGGAGATGTTGGAAGCGTTAATTTTCTTTCATCACAAGGAATTGAAAACGTTAAGATTGTGATTTCTACAGTTCCAGATGTTCCTTCTAATACAGCACTTCTTGAATACCTTAGTTCCAAAAAATCAGAAGCTATTGTCATACTAGTTTCTCATTGTGACAAGGCCGCAAAAATACTTAGATCAAAGGGGGCTGATGTTGTAGTTCTACCTAAGCGGTTAGCTGGAAAACATATTTCTGCGTTTATGAAGGAGTTGAGTATGTGAAAGTAATCATGGTAACTGGAAACTCTAACAAATTTGAGGAAACTGAAAAGATTGCTAAATTAAATGGTGTTGAATTAGAACGGCGTGATATTGACTTGCCTGAAATAAGAGGTACTCTTGAAGAAATTGTTAAGGACAAAGCAAGACAGGCATTTGAAATCATAGGGTTTCCAATAGTTTGTGATGATTCTGGTCTATTCGTTAATGAACTAGATGATTTTCCTGGAGCTTTCTCCAAATTTGTGTTTGAAAAGATTGGAAACGAAGGAATACTCAAATTGCTCAAAAATTTACAAAATAGAGGTGCCGAATTCAGATGTACTGCGTGCTATTTTGATGGTGCGAGTTTTGTGATAAGTTCGGGAGTTGTTAAGGGTACGGTGACAGAGAGTCTTCGTGGTTCTTCTGGATTTGGATATGACCCCATTTTCCTCCCAGAAGGAAATGATAAAACATTTGCAGAAGATCTGAACTATAAAATGCGAGTTTCTCATAGGAAAAAAGCGTTCACCAAACTCTTCAGCCAACTATCCAAATAACTTAATCAAGAAGAGTAAGAGTGATGCAATTGCAAATCCGCCGGCGGCAATTAGCTCAAAAGTTGGGGCTTTGAAATTTGCCGGCTTTCCGTGTCTTTTTCTGAGCTCTTTCGTTGTTATTGGTTTTCTTACTTCGGGATTTCCGTCTACTTCATCAGGGGTTTCCCATGGTTTTTCATCGGCCATTCTAATTCCACGCCCAAGGTCCTTTCCCTTTATTGAGTGCAGGTGTTTAGTATAATCCTTCATTGCATTTTTGTGGATTCTGAGTGTGAAAAGTATGTTTTGCAGTTTCCCCACTGTGTCATACTTTAATCTGTGGAATGTTTTTGCATCGATTTCGTTTGCAACACCCCTCAGTTCTCTTTCAAAAAATGAAAGAATTAATTGCGCAACTTCATTTTTCGATTGACACTTCAGAATTTCTGGTTTGTAATCATTCCAATGACCTTCGGCATCTCTAGCCTTGTGGGGTGCTTCTTTCTTCAAATCAGTAATGAACATTCTAATCTGTACTTCGACTTTAGTCTCAATTTTCTGACTTAAACGAGCGTCCACATCAAGGCATTAGTTCAATGATTAAATAATTTGGTGGGACTTTGCCCGTTTCTAAACTACCTTGTTTTTAGTCAAGTTTTTTCCCGCAAAGCGGGATTTGGAGCCGAGCGAAGCGAGAAAAACTTGTAAGGGCCCAAAGCGAGATTGAAGCAGGACTTCGTCCTTGCATCCTAATGTGGCTCCAAAGGAGCCACCTCCTTTTGATTAAACTCCTGACTTGACAGTCCCGCGCACGGGACAATGGACGAGTTTTTTTAAAAGTTTACAAGGGCCCAAAGCGAGATTTGAACTCGCCCTAGGAGGACCACAACCTCCTGTGCTGCCAGGCTACACCATTTGGGCCATCTAATCCACACCTGATTTTAACAAGATGCGTACTATTACTCCCTCTTTCTTCGATTTTAAATGTAGTGGTTAAATATTTCTGTCGATATTAGTACTATGACTCTTCGAGTTACATTTCACAAACAAGAACCGAAGCAATTCTTTGATGTGAGTTCTGCGGACTTAACATTTCCAAGTGAGTTTATGGGGGAGTTAATGGATGCAGTAAAGAAACGAAAAAATTACCACGCAGATATTGCGGGAATTGATGAAGTTTACATGACTTCTGGACGAGTTGACAATGCCCCTTTCTTCTTGATTGAATTTGATAGGAAATCCGGAAAATATGAATTCCTCTTCAAAATACTCTCAGGGGAAAACACTCTCTTAATTGGAGTCATTCCAAAGGTTGAAGATGAGACACGTCTCAGATACTTATTGAACCTTACTGCAAACAAAACATCTGAAAATGTACGACTCCTAATTTAGAGTAAGAGACTTACCTCATCCACACGCTCTGAAAGAACTTCATACAAGATGTCAACAAGTTCTTCCCTTGTCATATTTTCTGGATAAGTTCCCATGAGTGAGCTTTTTTCTCCTGCTTCAATCTTGAATAAGAGACTGTAAATTCGTCTTCCCCTCTTTGCCGTCAGAATGTAAAAGTCTTCTCCGGATTGTCGGTCCCCAAATGATTTTCTTACCCATGAGATTTTACCGGCAAATGTCTTCCCCCTCCCTTTATCGACAATATTCTTAACTGATAAAATTAAGTCTGAATCAAGATTTACATTGTATCCTGTTGCGTCATTAAAGGTACTAATTACTGGAAACTGGTCGAATGATACTTCCCAACGCATGAAGTCTGTAGCTACTCGATAATTAAAAGGTTTATTACTGTAAAACGTCATTCTTTGTAATAATTCCAACTGGCTTCTTGCCCTTTACAACTACAACGGCGTCTTCTACCTTTAGTAAGTCCTTTATGAGGCTCACTTGGGTGTCTTCAGATAGTGTAATCAAAGGAGGCCCCATTATTTTATCACAAACACCCTCTCGTTGTTCTTTAGTTGCAAACAATAAGATTTTGTCACTTATTCTCCCTATAACTTGGTTTTTTTCCATTACTGGTATTACTGAAAATCCCTTTTTCACCATTTTATTAAGGGCCTTCTCAATGCTATCGTCGGCTGAAACACAGACTATGGGTTTACTCATTATGTCCTTTGCCTGCTTCTCTTCAGTTTTTTCTAAACCACTTAGAACTCTAAAAAGTCGCTTCACAGTTGAGTAACCAGGATCAACGGCTCCTGCTTCTATTTTTGCAATAGCGCCTTGGCTCACTCCTGACAATTCAGCAAGTTTTCTCTGACTTAATCCGAGATATCTTCTCCTCAATTTTAGTGTGGTTATCTCTGGTAACATAGTGATTCCTATGGGAATAATTTAAATAAGTTAAGAATCTCAAACATTTAAAAGGGATAAATTACCCATCCCTATGAAAATAATAACAACCCCTTTTCCAAAATACCTAGATATAGAAATTGTCGAACACAAGGCAATTGGACACCCAGACAGTATTTGTGATGGTGTGGCTGAAGCAGTTTCTCGCGCACTTAGTAAAGAATACATCAAGGAAACCGGTTCCATTCAGCACCACAATGTTGACAAAGTGGCACTCGTTGCCGGGCAGAGTATAGCCGAATGGGGTGGTGGTACTATTATGAAACCCATACGAATTATTATTGCTGGGCGAGCTAATCCATCAATTTCCGTTGCAACTACTGCAATTAAGGCCACCCGTGAATATGTTAAGACAGTTCTCCCACTTATCAAAGATGAGCACTTAATTATTGACCCAATGATTGGAAAGGGTTCGTCCGAACTAATAACGACTGCCGAGAATATTGTTGCAAATGATACAAGTTTTGGTGTGGCCTTTGCCCCATTCAATCATATTGAAAAAACCACTCTTGGAATTGCAGATTTCCTCACTGGCAAAGAAATTGCACGAGAGTTTCCTGAAGCTGGTCGAGACATAAAAGTTATGAGTAATACTGATGGCAAAGAAATGGACATTACAGTTGCTCTCGCATTTGTAGGTAAGTACCTTCATGGAATTGATAATTACCGAGAAAGCAAAGAAAAATTAACTGAATTGCTGAGAAACAAGTTTGAAGTCCAGAACCTTCTAATTAATACTCTGGATAAGTACGATTCTAAAGAACTCCTGTATTTGACCGTTATTGGAACGAGTGCTGAACAAGGAGATGATGGCGCAACTGGAAGAGGTAATCGAATAAATGGCTTGATTACTCCGGGTCGCCCAATGAGTCTTGAAGCTGCATGTGGTAAGAATCCAGTAAGTCACGTTGGAAAAATATACAATGTTGTGGCTCAGTTTATTGCAAATAGAATCTATAGTGATACTGGAAATGCCGCCGAAGTTATGATTCAGAGTAGAATTGGTCACCCGATTACTCAACCACCAATGGTTTTGATTCGAAGTAATGCAACAGACGTAAAATCCATTGTAAATGAAGAATTGGGAAAGCTACCAGAAATGACACTGGGATTTTTAGAGGGGAAGTTTAGGCTTTTCTAAAGCCAATTTTTTTATACCCCTTCCCTATTTTGTTTTATGGAGATTACATTTGAAGATTGCGGGAAACTCCGAAAAGGGAGATACGTAGTCATTGATGGGCATCCTTGTAGGGTTTTAGATATACAAACCGGAAAATCAGGCAAACATGGACACGCAAAGTCACGAATTACAGCAACCAGTATTTTTGATGGCAGTAAAAAAGGTATGCTTAAACCAGTAGATGCCCGTGTGGAAGTTCCAATTGTAGACAAGAGACAAGCTCAAGTACTATCCGTTTCAGGAAAACATGTTCAATTGATGGATAATCAGTCTTATGAAACATTTGATGCCAATGTCCCCGAAGGAATGACGTTCACTAGTGGGGAAACAATTTTCTTCTGGATTATTATGGGGAAAAAGATTTTGGAGAGGTCCGATTAGTACTTCTCCCTTATCTTCAATATATTTCCAAACACATTGAGAATTACGCTGTCGACTTCGTACTTCCTTAAATTTAAAACTTCCTCGCTCTTTGTCATGGACCCGCCGACATACATTCTGAATACATCTTCCCAAAGTCCTTGAACTCTGTTTGCAACTGAGTCCGAAATGCTTCTGAATACTGCACCCCTTACTTCATTGACACGTCCAATTAAAGACATGAATGTGAAGCTCACACTTTCTGAAAAATTAATGATAAATTCGATTCCGAGTGAATTTCCCCTGTGAATTTCTTCATCATACCAAATCATTATTCTTGGAACTGTTGGACCCTTTCGCCCTAAATTAATTTCAATCTCAAATGACTTCGCCTCCATCAATTCCTTGAATACTGTTTCGTCCATCTTAATTACTTCTTTTCTCCGACTTGCACCACTCGCCGCAATTAAGACAATTTTAGTTTTCCCCTTTACTTCAATATTTATTGATGTCTTGGCACCAGTCCTCAAAATTTCATTAAACCTAACTATTGATGCAATTATCTGTTGTTTTGCGTCTTTAACGGCCGCACCATATAAACACCGCTTAATTATCACACCCACAGTGAACCTTGGTCTTTTGAGTATTTAATGCTTGAGAGAATACTTTTAAACCATTAAACTAAGCCTGAATAGGTGACATACATGGGTGACAATGATGGCGTGGTTTTTATTGGAAGTAAGCCCCCTATGAATTATGTACTTGCGGTGGTTACTCAATTCCACAGCGGTTCAAAGGTGGTTCATATTAAGGCAAGGGGAAAGGCAATTAGTCGCGCAGTTGACGTGGCCGAAATTGTTCGAAACCGATTCATTGAGAATGTAAAAATAATGAAAATTGAAATAAGTACTGAAGTTATGAAGACTGAAAATGATGAAGACATCAATGTATCGGCAATAGATATTGAGCTTTCAAAATAATTTTTACAAGAGTTTTATGATGGGCTATAGCTCTCCTCGCTGCCAGCGCCGGATAATCATTTTGGCAGCTTCTGGTGTATTAGGTAATCCACCTTTCTTTAGTTTTCCAGTTTTTACTGCAAATTCCTCGAGTGCTTCTTCCCCTTTCTTTGTTAACTCTAATTTTCCCAATACCTGCGGGTGAATTTCGAATAATCTAAGTGCTGCTGAAATTGGGTCACTTGACTTATCAATACTCAGGGCATCTTCAACAATTAAATCGTCCTCAGACTCATCCCATGTAATTACTCCTGGAGAATCTATCAATAAAATATTTGATGATAGTCGAACCCATTGTTCACCCTTTGTGTAGCCAGCCGATGCACTTGTGCGTGCGGAACCACGCCCAGTCAACACATTAATTATACTACTTTTTCTTACATTTGGTCTCCCAATAACTCCCACTCTTAACAGCTCTCCTTCAGAAATCTCCTCTAATTTTCTCAAGAGTTTCCTTTTTCCCCTCTTAGTTTTGGTAGAAAATGCAAAACCATTCATTTTTTTTGCTAGTTCTTCCCCGTTGTCCTTAACCAAGTCAACTTTGTTTATTACAAGGATGAGTTGCTTACTCTTGTGAAAAATCATTCTTTTGAGGCGCTTACTTCTGCGAGGGAATCTTGCATCTATTACTTCGAGTAAAACATGACTCTGATTTATTACTCGAGAGACGCGTATAAGAGTTTCACCCATTCCTTTGAACACCTTTAACTATTTTCAAGACTTTCAGAACAGTTTCATCCAATTTGCCTTCTTCATTCATTACAAATGAAATGGGAGCACCAGACACCGTAGAATATGCTGCTGCGAAGTATCGGTTTATTTCCTGATGCTCTTTTGGGTCTCCTTCTCTTAAACGAATCGCCGCGTCCTTTTGTCGTCTGGCGTGTATGTTCTCAGGGTTTGCCTCAATAGAAATAATGGCATCCGGCTTCAGTTTTTCTAAAATGCGCAAAGGAAGTCCAGGATAATATCCTTCAGGAGTTATAATTGAACAATGAGTGTCCAACACGGTTTTACCTTCCATTGAAGAGATTCTACTTGCAGCTTCTTCCTGAATTAATTTGTAAGTATCTGTTGATAATTCTGTCCTCATCTTGTCTCGAGAACTCACCCCGTGCTTTTCTTTAGCAATCTCAAACATTACCGTCCCGAATGTTACGAGGGTCCATCCGTGCTCTACAAGTCCCTTTGCCACACTTGTTTTTCCAGTACCTGGAACACCAACGATTACAGCTTTCATGCAAACAAGTGCCCCAGTGTTTTAAGTTTTTATCCTCTTTAGAATTCTTGAAAAAACACCCGCAATTCCATACCCTTCTCGCGAGTTTAATTGAGATTTTTCAATAACACGCCGAAATAAACTTTTCTTTATGGTTGCCTTATCATTTTCAAATCCAAGTTTTTCTACAATTTCACCCCAAGACGAATATAATTGCTTCCGAATTTTCTTGTCTGCGATTCGCGCATCGCCCTCCTTCTTATAGAATTCATAAAGCAACACTGTTACCGCATTACTAATATTCAATGACCGATACTTTGGAGATGTTGGAATAAATACTACTGCATCGCATCTTTCCAGCTCGTCATTTGTTAGACCCGAACTTTCTCTCCCAAAAACCAAAGCCATTTTCTTAGTCTTTTGAATCTCCCACGGCAACAAATAAGATCTATTGATATTGTACTGGTTTGCCGTTTTTGCAGTAGTACCGACAATACAATCAAAGCGGTCTTTGATTTCATCTAAACTCCCTACGATTTCAGCACTTTCCAAAAATTCCCTGGAATGCATTGACCAACGTTTTGCTTCTTCAGTAATTTCAATTGCTGGTTTGACTAAAATTAACCCCTCTACACCAAAATTTTGACATAGACGTGCAATCATTCCAAGGTTTCCTTCATATTCTATTCCAACCAATACTACGTGCAATTTATCCACCCAATTCCCGCAGGAGTTTGTAATATGTCTTGTCTGTTATTTCGCCGCTTTTGAGTTTCTCCTGCAATAATTCAACGGCCCTTGCCTTTGATTCTGAAAGCAACATCATTTCGGTTTGACTCATCTTAGTAGGTTTTTTCTTATTGCTGCGTCCTGAAAATATCCAATAAGACAATAAGAAAATTAAAATCCACTGAAAGTTGAATGAAGGAATTTCAAATTTTGGTACAGTAAATTTTCCTTTCTCGAATACAGTATCCCTTAATTGTGCACGATACAATGAAAATGCTGCACCTTTAATTTCATGATTCGAAGCGAGATACAATGCATGACGTCTATATGCTTCTGAAAATTCATCGTTAAACTCTTTAGTGCTATAATTTGAAATATCAGACAGTGCCGTGTAAGAAGATACTTCTGATGCTCTTGACCATGCAATTGAATCAAGTGCATTGTAAAGGGCTGCGAATTTCATATCTACATCAAACGATTTTACTGCAAAATTCAGGCTGTTTTCGGCTTCACTGATGTCTGCTCCAGAACTCTTGGCACGTTCAAATTCTTCTTTTGCTTGGAGTATCTTTTCATTTGCAAGATCACTTACCCAGTCTACATCAACAACTTCGCCCGTAAAATTCTCGAGAGATAGCATTTTTGCACTTAACATTAGCCATTCCTTTCTTGCGGAGGTCAATCCCTCATTAAACAAAGCCCAACTAAGCCTCAGTTCCCCTTCACTCCTCCAGTGTGGGTCACTCGTTTCAATTTTCGCAAATTGCTTGGTTAATTCTGTTGCAATTGACTCGACGTCTTCAAATGTCGGTGTAGATGAGACGTATGCTAAAAATGCGAAGTTTGCAGTGGTGTAAGGTGAGCCTTCCGGTGAATTTATGGCATTCTGAAGTAATTCCTGCGAAACGGTTGAATTCACATTGTTTACTGACTTTTCCGCACGTGAAAGTTCATAATCCGCCAGTGCTTCAACGCGACTTAAGTCCTTTGCAAAAGTTGGAAGTTCAATAGTTCTAATTTCTTTTGTGAATACCTTCTCTGAAAAAAACCATGATTCTGCATCTGAAATGTCTGAAATCTCAACAACCTGCAGTCCAAGATTGTCCCGAGAATACTCAGTTATGTTAATTTTTATTGGATAAATTTCATCAATATATATTCCAGGTCTTGGGGATTCGTACCTCTTAGAATATGTTGATGTGAGTGTTTGACCGTCTGGAACAAGGAATACCGCGGAGCTTTCGGAAACGGCTCTTGCCTTGGATAAGATGCCCCCAACAGGCCCAATTGTCCCATCTTCTTCAATAGTACCAGTTATACTTACTTTTGAATTTAATTCCTTTCCGCTTAATTCAGAAATTAAACAAATTGCCATAGCGGCTCCCGCACTTCCCCCATCAATACTTTCTGTTTGATTTGCTTCAAATATGAAAATTATGTCTTTATCACTTAAACTTACTCCCGTAACCTCTGAGGCGACTCGTGTAGCAATATTTTCAGATTGTTGGGTATCAACGCCCACTAATGGCTCTGTTGCCACTAAAACTCGTCCCTTTCCTGGGTTGACTTCACAAATCAATAAGGCAGTCATTCCAGCTCCATCATGTGTGACCGCTGGAACCATTAGGCTTGCTGCATAGACTTGTACCGCCAATAGGAATACTAAAAGAAGTCTTCGCATGCACTAAACTGCCGCAAGTGTTTAAATTATATTTCATCTCCGATTAAGCAATTATTTTATAGTTCCCTTTGAACCCTACTTATGACTGATTTTACTCAAATCTGGACGGAAAAATACCGCCCAAACAAACTTCAAGAAATGATTGGCCAGAAACACATTGTAGGTCGACTCAAAGCCTTCCTTAAACAAGAATCAGTTCCTCACATGCTTTTTGCGGGTCCCCCTGGTGTTGGAAAAACTACGGCAGCAATTGCATTGGCAAGGGAGCTATTCGGAGAATTTTGGCATGATAATTATCTTGAACTTAATGCCAGCGATGAAAGGGGAATTGATGTTGTTAGAGTCAAAGTCAAAGATTTTGCAAGAACGAAACCAATTGGTGGGGCGTTCAAGATTATTTTTTTGGATGAGGCCGATGCACTAACTAAAGATGCTCAACAAGCCCTTCGTCGAACTATGGAGAAATTTTCAAATACTTGTAGATTTATTCTTAGTTGTAATTATCCTAGCAAAATTATTGAACCAATTCAGAGTAGGACGGTTGTTTTTAGATTCAAAACCTTCACAGATGATGATATCACTAACGTGTTAAAGAAAATTGCAACGGGAGAAAAAATAGAAGTTACGGCATCTGGATATACTGCGTTAGTTGATATCTCAAATGGTGATGCGCGATATGCGGTAAATCTCCTACAGTCTGTTTCTGCTACATCAAATAAAGTAGATGCCAAAGAAGTTTATGAGGTCTCGACCCGTGCAAAACCCGAAGAAATTGAAGTTATCATAAAACTTGCACTCAATGGGAAGTTTTCTGCTTCTCGGAAAAAACTCCTTGAACTATTGGTAAATAAAGGACTCAGTGGTGACCTAATTCTCAAAGAAATTCACTCTTATTTGGTTTCTGGAGACCTACCTGACGCGAAGAAGGCGGAGTTGATAAATATCATTGGTGAGTTTGAATTTAGGATACTTGAGGGTGCAACTGAGCTAATACAATTGGATGCTCTGCTTGCGAAGTTTGCATCGCTCTCAAAAGAGGGAATTAAATGAAATACTTAGCGCTCTTATTATTGCTTGTGCCCGTGGCAGCATTCACTTACACTTGGGACTATTGGGATGAGAGATGTGTGGATGATGAATTCATCGACTTTAGAATTTATTCTGAAAATGCGTCATTCCGTACTGCTTCAGGCGCAGTTATTGTGGATGTTGAACCCGAAGTGGACGTACTTGATTATGTTGCACTATACTCTAATGCCGAGTTTGCAGGATTTTCACGACCCATGATTCCGGGTTTCGATTTCCCTTCAACAATTCCCTTGAGAATTTCATCAAATTATACTTTCTATATCCCTTTTGGATATTCTGAAAATATTTTCAAGTTCACAGTTGTTGCAAATACTAGTGAGGGTGAACCCAGATGCTTAGGAAAGCAATGGGAAATAAATGATACAAACAGAGTTCAGGATGAAAATCTCACACTATCTATTAAACTAGAATTTAATCCCGAAACAAATAAATTTGAGTACAATATTACTAATCTTGAAGACATGGATGTGAGGGTGTTCGTATCAGTTTTTTCAGATGCAACCCTTTTCGAATCAACTGCTTCACTAATGTCTCCGACTGGAATCCAAGGTTATAAAATTTCAAAGGAAAGCAAATTGGAATACCAGAGTTTCGATGTCTCATCTGGAATCTATGAAGTTTATGTTGTTGCGTCAACCGATGGAAAATCACACCTCCGTGAATTCAATCTATTTGAATTTTATGATTTTGAACTTACCATTCCTGAACTTCCAGTGTTTAGACCTGGAGAAACTTACCAATCCACACTCGTCCTTAAGAATATTGGTTACAAGACGGATAGCTATGATGTAGGTGTAGGAGTCTATGACGGTTGGGGATTCACTGTGGATGACCCTGGAACACTTGACAAAGGCCAAGACATTGAAATTGATTTGAGCTATACTGTTCCAGAATTACATATTGGCGATGCGAGTATTACACTCAATCTAACTTCTTCTCAGTCAAATATGACCAAATATTACAGCTTAGACTTGACTCCTGAAAAACTAACTACCCTTGAGGTTTCAACCAGAGATATTTCAGAAATTCAGGCATATTCACAAAACAATGTTTCAGTGGTTGTAATTTCGTCGGGAACTATCTCTCCAAAAATTTACTACTATGTTTACACAGACCCTGCACTATTAATTCGAGATGGTTTTGGAACTATGACGGCATACATTGGTGAAATCAATAAACAGACCTCAATCTTTGAAGTCGGTGGTTCATGTGCAATGTCTGAACAAAATTCACAGGCGTTTAATGCGGGTAGAAAAACTCTCATGTTTGGAAACATCGTTTATTATCTCACTTCCGAATTAACTGAAGAGAACATGGATACACTCCTACAGATTAAAGATATGGTTGAAGCAGAAAAACTGAAAATGACTTCAGATGATGCTGGCAAATTATTTTCAAATGCCGATAAATTCTCATTATTAATTGAAAGATTTGTTGATGGATTTGAAGATGAGAGGAGTACTGATTATTTTAGGTCCCTTCGTGAAGACCTTTATCTTTACAATGTTGACTTGGGTGGTTTACTCAAAGAAGTTGGTGATAGGATGTCCGAATCTTGTTCAAGTGTAGATTCTGTAGATTTTCATGTATTTGCAATGGACCTCGAAACGCTGCAATATCGAGATATTCCAAAATCGATTGCAGTTTTGGGACCAAAAATAATTGAATTTATTGGGCCTTCTGAAATTAAGGCGATTTCCGGTTCGTCTGTATTTTTTGATTATGTGCTCAAAAATAATGCGGGTGAAGGGTTTGAAGTCGATTTTGAGCCAAGCACTGATATAATTTTATTACCTGCTTTCGTCTATCTTCCCGCGGATTCAACGAAGGATATTGAAATGCGAATTCGCCCACCAGAATACTTTGAAGCTGAGGATATGAGTGTAGACGTCTCAATACAAACCCGTACATATAGTTTGAAATTCCCAATGACTCTGACTGTTGGCCCATTTAATCCAGAATTAATTTCGGACAAAGAATACGCAGTTTCTCCGGGTTCAGAAAAATATATTAACTTAACTTTCAGAACTGGTGGTCTCGATGATACTTTTAGAATCTCCGCAGATGGACCCAGTTGGGTTAAGTTTCCAGAACGATTTGTGAGTGTAGATGGTGAGGCCATACTTTCAGTTTATGTATCCGCTCCAACTACTTCAAGTGGAAGTGAGTATGTTGATATTTCAATTTATTCTGAAAGTTTTCCAGACTACTCAATTTCTGAGTCCTTCGATATCTTTGTGAGTTCTGAGGCAAATGAAATCCTTGAGAGATTAACTGAAGATGAACGTTTCTTGGAAGAACGTGCCGAACTGTTGGATGCCCGAGCAAAGCTGGATGCCGAGAGATACCTGCGCTCGGCAAGAAATGATATTGCACAAAATGAATTCACTTCCGCAAAATTGAATTTGGGGAAAGCAGAAAATATAATTTTCTCTGCATCAGAAGAAGAGACAAATAATACAGGTTTGTATCTATCAATCGGTGTACTAATTGTTGCGGGTCTAGTTTTCTGGAAATTTATTCTGCCAAAAATAATTGGAACTCCTGATGCTCCAGTAGAACAACAAGAGGTGATTTGATTGGAGATATCCACTTTAAAGTCAACTGTTAATCGTATTGCTGCGCGGATAAGTACACTCGAGGATTATAGAAAAAAAACGAGTTCCGCCCTCCGTTCAATTAGTGGAGTTCCTTTTAGAATAGGAAACCTAACTGATGACAAAATTTTGAATTCAGTTAAGAGTGGCACATTAAATGTGGCCGTCGGAGGTGTTGATGGTGGACTTCTCACTAAGAGTTTTCATGGAATTGACCTTGTTATTACGAGGGCAGTTGGTGTACTCTTTAATTACAAAAATGGACAGGTAGTTTCAAGCAAGATTTTTCCACAAAAAATGCCATTTATTTCCGAGGTTAATTCGGGAGATGAGGGTGAACTAATAGTTACTGCATCACTTTACAGGATGCGGGAAGAATTGTTAAAGACGGTTGAACTCGTTGAGGCGTCGCGCCCAAACTATGTATTTACTGATGGTCCACTTTACCCACATCCAAGCACTCGAGTTGCAAAAAATTCTCACTTAAAAAAATTATACGCGGAAGTTGTTTCACTCTATAACCAACTGAATAAGGTGTGTGAAGAGTCGGGCACTCAATTAGTTGGAATTGTTGAAGACAGTAGGAGTAGATATTTCGCATCAGTGCTATTCGATAAAATTGTTCCAAATCTTCCAGAAAATTCCAGAAAACTATTTTCCAATAATAATGTATTCAGGGATACTGCGTTACTTTATGATGCCCTGAAAAAAGGTGAACGGACTGCGACATTTAAAATTTCAAATATTCAAGACCTTCAGTACAAACATCAGGTTTTTGGATTTTATATTAGAACTGCCAAATATGACAGACCACTTCGTGTTGAGCTTTCTTCAAGTGACCCTGGAAAACACGTCAGTGATATTGCAACACTTGTGTATGACCTTGCAGCGTTTCCAAGATACGGCCTCCCTTCTGTTTTAGTTGAGGCAGACCTGCGTGCAAAATTGAAGAAAACTTACATGGAATATATTCGACGAACTCTATTTTCAAAATCACATTCACCACTAATTATGAGTCTTAGGCGGGATAATCGACCGCTTTAGTGGCAACTCCCTGCTCAGCTTTTTAAAAAGGTCAATTAGAGTCTTGAGTGGATATAGGCAAAGTAATTTCTACTCAAATTGGTCCAAGCCCAACATTCTTTGCCTTTGCAATATCAAAGGGTAAGCGAGTAAGTAAAGACCAGTTTATCCGAGTGAATACTGAAGAAGGTACTATGATTGCAATGGTGAACAATGTAATCAAAACAAATAGATATTATGCTAATCCTGAAACTGTAGTTGAAACAGATAATCTTGAACAACTCTTTCAAGTTGATGAGTGGGAATTTCTAATTGCAGAAGCAACACCACTTGGAGTTATTTCGGGTTCATTGGTTTCTCGACCAACAGTTCCACCAAGTCCTGGAGACATGGTTGAAATAATTTCAAGTGATGTTCTGTCTGATTTTCTTGGTTTCGAAGATGTTGGACTGAACATAGGCTCCGTAGTTCACCACGATGTATCTTCAAAAATAGGAATGGGAAAAACTTTCCAAAAACACTTGGCAATTCTTGCAATGTCCGGTGCTGGGAAAAGTTACTTGACTAGTGTATTAATGGAAGAGCTGCTCAATCGAAAAAAAGAAGATGGAAGAGTTTCCGTGGTTGTTTTTGATACCCACGGAGAATATATTGGATTTGCAGAAAAACCTCCAAAAGGCATTAAAGACTTTTCAAAAAATGTTGATGCAGTTACTAAACTCAGGATACCAGTTCCAGAATTATCTGCACGCGAAATAAGTATATTCACTACTCTTACACATGTTCAGGTTGCTGAGCTTTCAAAAGTTATACGGGACTTGAAAGGGAGCAGTTATGATTTCAAAGACTTATCTGAAGAGGTTGCACAAAGAAGCATCCCCCCTAAGACAAAGAATGCCCTAATTAGATGGCTTCTCGACTTGCATGTAACTGGTTTGTTTTCTGCAAAAGAAGACATTATCACTAAGAGACCTGGAGAGATTGAAGAACATCACCGGTTAGTTGATTTAATTAAACCGGGGAAAATGATTGTTTTTGATTTATCTAAACATATTCAAAAGCGTGTTAGAGACTTGATTGTTCTCTGGCTTTCACGAGAATTATTTCGCTTAAGACGATTTGGTGAGATTTCACCATTGGTTATGTTTGTTGAAGAGGCTCACAATTTTATCCCCTCAGGTGCAAGCCATATGGATGCTCCAACTAAGGGGGTTTTCCAAACTATTGCACGTGAAGGGAGAAAATTCCTTTGTTCGCTTGTAGTAGTTTCTCAAAGACCAATCCGTCTCAGCACCACTGTTCTCAGCCAATGCAATACGCATATTATTATGAGAATTACTAATCCATATGACCTCAATCACATAGGTCAGAGTAGTGAGGGTGTAACTGGTAATACTCTCAAATCCTTGACAACTCTTCAGGTTGGTGAGGCTCTAATTGTTGGTGAGGCTGTTAGATATCCAGTTTTCATTAGGGTTCGTGAAAGAGAAAGTTGGGAAAAACGAGCTTCAAATATGGAGAGACAGGCTAAAGAATTTGAAGAACTAATGGCGAAATCAAGTAATGAAATACGTCAAGCAAAAGATGCTTTCCTCTAATTACCAGATAAAACTGTGATAGTATCTGAACCTCTAGTAACTTTCCAGACTCCTTGAACTTCAACTTCAACATAAAATGTATTAGTTTTTGTAACGCCCGCAATTGAAACTGTGGCCCCATTAGTTAGGGGCGTATCCAAGTTTCTTCTCTCATAACAGTTGAAGCTCCCGCACACGTATCTGGTCCATCCTGTGAATCCTGATACTGAGAAACCCTGTGGAATTTTAACTAGAACCTTTTCAATACTACATGCGCAATTGTCCCCCTGTGCTAATTCTTCATCTAGGTTGAGTGATATTTCAATGTCTTCGCCTTCTTTTACATTTTCAGGACTCACAGTTAGAGTCCCAACAACTAAATCCACGTCTTTGTCCCCGTATGACGGGTCAACCCTTTCAAATTCGTCATCATCATAAACTTTGAAACTAACTTGTCCAACATATTTGCTGACTTTGTAAACTGCCTCATATAATATGTCCTGATTAATTTCTTCGATGGGTTCATCAACAACCTTTATTGAACAGCTGGCTTCTTTGTAATTGCCTGCAACAACATCCCTCAATGTGTTGCTCCCTTCACAAGAACTTTCCAAATAATTTCCCAAGTTGTACACCAGCACTTTTACTGACTCGACATCTTCATCTGCCTCTGCAACTATTTTGAAATACTTAGTGGCCCCTTTAGAAATATCAATTGGTAGTTCACTTAGGTACACTGATAATTCTTCACCTTGATGTGTTCGCGGACTGTTATCAGTTTCAGTATCTTGAGAATTGGTTGGAGTAGTTAATCCATCCCCCCCACCAATACACCCAGCCATCAAAACAATTAATGCAAGTGCAAAATACGCTTTCATTTTTTCACCAATCTAACTTCAACGGTTCCAATGTTGTAGTCCCCCACACTACTTATTATCAGTGTGTTGTCTTTGGTAGCTTCAAAACCCGTGAATTTTAGTACGAGTATTCCCTTTTCTGGAACCCCTTTGTATAACTCTATATCCGTTTCACCAGACAATATTACCTTTAATGATTCTTCTGCAGTTTCAAGCACTTCAATTTCAATTACTCCTTCTTCAATTCCTGTTCTCATTTTTGATAGGTCATCTAATGGTATTGAGAAATCTGAAGAAAATCCGGCACTCGTATTTGCGGAAGTGAAAATTATTACTTCTAAATTGGTCAACTCATAGTGACCATCTTCAATAAGTCGTAGTGTCAACGTATTTTCGGCTTTTACACCAGAAGAGAAACTGTTAATCACACTACCTTTCCCTGGAACTCCCCTGAATATGATTCGTTCATCATTCAGAATCATGGCGATTTCCCCCTGTATAATTGGGTTCACATTTCCAATATACACTCGTCCTTTGTAGAATTTTTCCAATTGATCTGGTGTTAATATGAATTCGAAAGTCTTCTCTTCACCAGATGTGAGCTTCTCTTTTATTTGGAGATTTTCAATTATGTAAAATGTAGGAGACCAAATTTTCCAACCAGAAGAACCTGCAGTTATTTTTACTGTATTGTCTGAGGAAAGTTGTCCAACTGGCAGGTCAATTTCCACCGTTTGACCCCTTGTTAAATAATCAGACCAAACTTCAAAACCATTAAGAGATACCTTGAATGGTCCATATCGGTTAGTATCAATAATCCTGAAAGATATTGATGATGAACTTAATTCTTCCATTATGTGTGAAGGTATTGAAAATTCAACGACGTGTTCTTGAGCAGTAATTAATCCCTTTGCTACTTCAATTGGCCCTGCCTGAGTCAACAAGGGGGTTCCTTCAACTCCCTTTGATAGAACAACATTGTCTCCAAGTTTTATATGTTGATAATTGAATCCTTCGGAACCAAGAGGTCCTACTTGCTTACTCAACAGTAAAACTTCTTTTGATGCGTCGGGAGTTCCTGATGGTAAAAAACCAGCGATTAACACGACAAGTAATCCGAGAACTATCACAACTTCAGGTAATCCGACGCCTTTCACGTAAGTAGAGGTCAAGCTCAGTATTTAAAAGTAGCGAGATAAAGTGAACGGTGCGTACCAAACTAAAGAAGGGCCAATCTGAAGTAATTCCTGAAAACCTCGATGATTTGTGGCTCTTGTCTGAAATTATTAAAGAAGGGGATATAGTTGGTATGCGCACTGTACGAAAAATTAAGCTTTCTTTAGGGGACCGATCTGAGGCCGAGAAAAAACCAATGTTCCTCAAAATAAGCGTTTCTGCACTCCGGTTTGAGGAATACAGTATGTCTTTGAGAATTTCGGGTCAAATTGTTGAAGGACCGGAAGACATTAAGGGAACACATAGTTTTTCAGTCTCAGGGGGTTCAGTACTCAATATTTACAAGGATTTGGGTGTAATGGAGAAAGACCTGCTGAAAGAAGCAAAAACTAAGAAACCTGATGTCGTATTTGTTATTTTAGACCGTGAGGACTGTATGATTGCCCATGGGGGTGAGCGTTTCTGGATAAAGAGTGGTTTGGTTTCTAAAGGTTCTGACGAAGAGGCTGACTTCCGCCCCTTTTTTGGTCAAATAAAATCCCGACTAAATGAAATAACTCCAGAGTATGTGGTTGTGGCTGGACCAGGATTTACTAAAGAAAAACTCCTTCCAGAACTATCAAGTTTTAAAACGGTGTCTGAAGGCGCCAGCTCAGTTGGAGAATCCGGGCTGAAAGAAGTAATGTCAAGAGGTGCCCTCGAAAAAGTTGGAGTTATTCTTCGAGAGGCTGAGGAGTATAAGGCACTTGAATCTATACTCGCCGATGTTAAATCTGGAAAATCATTCTACGGACTGAAAGACACAGAGGACTTAATCGAGAAAAACAATGTCGAATATATACTTGTTTCATCTTCACTAATTTCATCGTCAGTTCGCGACAAGTCATATGCGCGTCTTCGAGAACTTATCGAAAAGGTAAAATATGCTGGGGGGAGGGTAATGCTTGTTGGACGCAATAAAGAATCGATGAAACAATTAGATGGTCTTGGTGGAATTGCCGGACACAAAAGGTGGTAATATGTTCAAAGTAAAAAAATTAGATGCTGAGCGCGGGGATGTATTCTTCGTTGCCCTAAACAAACAGAATGCAAGGGACATGAATATTAATTTAGATGACCGCGTTGAGATTTTTTGGAAATCTGGAAGCTTTACTGCCGTGTTAGAATTATGTGACTCATCAATACTTCCCGGTGAACTTGGGTTATTTAGAGAAACGTGGGAAAAATATGATGGAAAAATTCCAGAAGAAGTGCATGTGAAACCTTTTGTTAAACCATCATCAGTTCAATACATTAAACGACGCTTGCTTGGTATGCCTCTCAAACGTAATGAGATTGAAGAAATTGTTTATGATCTTATGAAAAATCGGTTGAGTTCTGTTGAAGCTGCATACTTTGTTGCCAGTGCATTTGTTCAACGACTTAGCCCTGAAGAAGAAGATTCATTGACTCGTGCCATGGTTAATGTGGGGAAAGTAATCAAATTTAAACAGAAGCCAATTCTTGATAAACACTGTATTGGTGGTGTTCCTGGCAATCGAACAACACCTATTATCGTTCCAATTGTTGCAGCTGCTGGATACTGGGTTCCTAAGACTAGTAGTCGAGCAATTACAAGCCCCGCTGGGACTGCCGATGTGCTCGAGATTCTTTGCAATGTTTCTTACTCTGCAAAAGAAATGAAGCGACTTGTTAACGATGTTGGTGCTGCTATGATTTGGGGTGGCTCTGTTAATTTAGCACCAGTGGATGATATACTCTTAAAATTACGCTATCCCTTAAGACTTGACCCGCCATCACTTTTACTCGCTTCAATTGTTGCCAAGAAAAAAGCTGCAGGTGCGGACAAAGTTTTAATCGATATTCCTCTTGGTGCTAAGGTCAAAGACATAGGTGCCGCAAGAGACTTGGCCCAAAGATTCAAACGACTGGGGACTAGTCTGAAGATGGAGATGCGTGCAATTATTACTGATGGATACCAACCAATTGGCCATGGTGTTGGTCCATCTCCAGAGGCGATTGATATTTTAAATGTATTCCGAGGTAAGGGTCCTTTGGACCTCAAGGAGAAATCCCTTAGATTAGCTGGTGAAATGCTTGACATGGCTGGTGAATCAAATGGATATAAGTTGGCGACCAAACTCCTCAATAAAGGGAAAGCATACAAGAAGTTCAAGGAAATTGTTGCAGCTCAAGAAGGAAATCCAAATATTAAGGCGTCAGATATTGTTCTTGGTAAATACACAGTTGATGTTGTTGCACCAGAAGGAACTTTGCAAATTGCATATGACTCTAATGTGGTAGCAAGTCTTGCGAGGATTGCAGGTTCTCCTTCAATTAAGGGTTCGGGATTAAGGTTGATTAAACTTCCCGGTTCAAAAGTGAAATCAGGACAAACAGTTATTAAAATTTACACCCCCGTCAATACGAGAATTGAGGCAATTAAGGATTACTTGAAGAAAAACAACCCGCTTAGCTCTCGAAACACAGTTATTGAGGTCGTTTGAGGTATCTACCTCGAGAGTATACAGTATCTAGTCTGATTCTTACATCTTTTTCCTTTTCCATAGTCTTGGAATAACCCCTGAAGAATTTGGTTCGACTAAAACCCGTGTGTGTTGCTTCTGCCGATTCAAATAAAACTTTTATGTCTGTTGCAAAGTCCTCAAGCCTTCCCCTATCTGCCAGACCAAAATCTATTAATACGGTTTTACCGTGTCTCAAAATCATATTTGAAGTTGTCAAGTCACCATGGAAAAACCCTTCACTATGCAAACTTCCAATAATTTTACCCAGCTCCTCAGAAAACCTCTCAATGTTTTGAATCGATTTTAGTTTTGTTCCCTCAATGAATTCCATTGTGATACTGTATTCACTTACGTCATCAATGCGCGGAACATCAATAACCCTTGAAACCTTCTTCATAATTCGTGCTTCCCTGCGGTTTCTTTCTTTGCGTATCCTCGTGTCAATGTCCTTGTGACGATATCCTTTAATGATTCGTTTTTTTACAACAGTATCCGTGTGTCTGTGAATTTCAGCTTCAGCACCCTTTCCAATTAACATCATTCTGCCCCCAAAGTAATAGTGTTTCCTGAACTCTGAATGTACGGTTTCTTACCCCTTGAATTTATTATCGTTCCTGTAAAGGTTACATACGAATCCATATTGAAAATGGATGTATTCACTGTTGTTGTCCGCGTCTTCGCAATTACATGACCTGCTTCAACATTAATTTCTGAAGGAACATCTGCCAATTCAATGTAAAACTTTGATGTACCACTTCCTATCTCTCTCCTTGCAAGGAGAATTGCATTCACTACTTTTTGTGAATCAATATTTAGTGCAGTTCTTGTTCTTTCACTTACTACACGGTCCGTGAATGCACTAAATGCTCCCATTATGTATACCATAAAAAGTATGACTGCGGCTGCCATCAAAACAGTTTCAATAACTGAGCTTACCCCTTTCATTCAAAACCCACCTCAAGCGTTATGATATTGTATGTAACGGTTTGGTTGCTCTCAAGTACTGATTCGAGTCTTTCACCGCTCTTACTTAGATAAACGCTCGTTGGTAATATTGTTTTGGTACTCTTTCCCCTTGCGGGTGTTATTTCAATTAATGTTAATACATCCTTGGCGGCATCTCGAATTGGTCTGGTTCTAAGTGTCATAACGTTCCTAATTCCTCCAGACAATTTTGAGGACCTTCCTGTCACAACCGCTCCTTTGTTGACTCCAAGAGTACCCATAATTAATTCACCACTTTTAACTGGTTCAATAAAATCATTTAGTGGAACATCAAATGGTGCATAATGGGCAACTTGCGCCGCACTCCTCAACTCCAGATAATATCCGAGTGAATCTTGTGTAATCTTGATTTCCGGAGGGTTACTAAATCGTGATTGGCTCTCCAGCCTTACACTTGTCTCCCCACCATTTTGTGCAGTGGATTCCATCGCATTTGCGAGGTCTGCTAATGCATCTTCAATGTATGAAATTGTTGCTTGGTCCATTCTTTTACGAAGGATTGGCATACCATACAAGAATGCTTCAGAAATTAATCCGGTTACAACGAGCAACATTAAGACGTTTCCAACTAATTCGCTTATTCCCTTCATTCGAGACTTACCCGTTAAAGAATGTTTCAAGTTCAATCCTATTCCTCCATTCTCACGGATACGTAAACTCATAGCTATCCCCATTACCAAAAGGCGGCTCCACTTTTATCAGTATCGAACTCTCAGTTCCATCATATCGACATTTACTCGTGGAATTGTCAATACAGAAACTAACGACTTCGCTCTGCCGTATATCGCTCAAAGCCGTTGTATTGAATGTACAAGGTATTTTATCAACAAGAACTGCCATCTTTTTCAAATCGGCTTCCTTGTATGTAATATCCTGATCCGAACCGTTTCGAATTAATAAACATAATTGTGTAGTGTCATTCCAAATACTTACTACACTAATTCGTCCATAAACATCTTTTGAACTCTCTTCAATTCCCGTAGTCGTTTGAGTAAACAAAGTACTCTGCGTCCTACTGAGCCACAAGTAAGTTGACCCTCCTGCGGCTATTGTAATTAGTAGCAATAAGATAACTGCAATAATTGGTGTTGCTCCCTTCATTTGTTTCCCATTTTGTCCAGATTATCTGAAATATTCCCCAGAGCATCTATGAGTGCTTTGTTTTGCTCTCCAATTTTTTCTAATTTTTTTTCGGGGGTGGATTTTTCTTTTTCTTCAGTTTTTTCTGGTTTTTCAGATGTAGCCTTTTCTTCTTTCTTTTTGTCTTCCTTCTTTGTCTTTTCAGTGGAATCTTCTTCGGGACTGACTCCAGCGGCTAATTCAAGGTAGTCCACCATTTTCCTAGTATTATACGCAATCTCGTCTAATTTTGGAATTTGTGCCTGCAGTGAGTCTGCAAGTAAACCAACATTGACTTGAGGCAGTTTCTGTAAGAGTTCGGTTACTCTGACTAAGTGGCCTTCAACTGCATTCATATTGATTAAAAGCTCTTTTGAGAGTTTTTCCCTTGTTTCAATATAATCCAATAGTCTTAAGAGCACTTGGCCGTCCACGGGTTTCACTTGTCGTTTTAAAATCTCAATTTCGCTTTTTAGATTCTTCAATGAAGTTACGGGGGCTTTTTCGCTTATCATTACTTAAAACAGGCATATAAACTTATATACTTTTCCGGCTCCTTTCTGGGTGATAAAACTTCATTTCCACGCCGATTGTGACGGCATTGTTTCTGCTTTTTTTGTTTCAGGTGAATTAGATAGGCTTGAAATTCCTTATTCACTATATCCAAGTTTGGGTTCAACGGTGGAATTGTCTGGAAAGGGGAATATTTCACTCGATATTTCAAATACGATTCCAGTAAATCCAAAATCAAAATGGAATCTTTCAATTGATCATCATATTTCTGATCGCTCACCCATTCTCTATTCAAATCCAAGAAATTCTGGATTCGAGTGGCCAGTTTGTTTCACAACTTATGCATTATTTGGAGACACGTCAGAATCTTGGAAGGCCGCCATTGCAGTTGTTGCAGATTGGTGTGCTGAAAAAGTTCCCCCCAGTTTTTGGGATACGGTTAAATCCAGATGGCCAGACATAGTTCCCGAAGTGAATCAGAAAACCCTTGTTGAGCACCAGCTTGGCGAAATGGCCATAATGATTGATTCAACTGTTTCACTTGATAGGGCAAAAGGTGCGATATATGCACTAAGTGCATTAAAGGCTGCAAAATCTCCGAAGGAATTTTTGGAAGGAAAAGGGAAAGCAGGAAAAATGAAAAAAATCAAAGACCAAATGCTCAAAGAAGTTGATTTTGTTCTTGGCAATGAGCGAGTTTCTGACAAATTTATTCTACTTAGATTTGAGTCTCCACACCGGCTGAAAAGCCTAGTGGCAGCCAAGTCAAAAGACAGACACCCAAATAAAATGATTGTAATCGCTCAAGATGAAAAAGACAAGGTCAGATTGAGTTTTAGAAATGGGGACAATTTAGACAAGCTTATCAAAGAATTGACAAAGGGGATTGGTGACGGTGGGGGTCACCCAAAGGCAAGCGGTGGCTGGATTGCCATCAATAAATGGGATGAGTTCAATGAACGCCTCGAGAAATGGGCAGATGGATTGTAGCAAAGGTTAAAACTCTCCATCAATTCAACCATTGTGAAGTGGCTAACATTTTTTTTGTTATTTGTGGCTGTTCAGGC
>JAAOXX010000032.1 GCA_018221025.1 Candidatus Altarchaeota archaeon
CTCGCGTCGCTCTCCCACTCCGCGGGATTCTTTGCAAATCCCACTTTCCTAAAGGACTAAGCGCGGGAAAACCTTGACCAAAAACAATTATTTCCCAGAGCCTGCAGAGCCTTTCTTAAGTCTTTCTTCATATTTTTTCAAAGCGCCAGTCAAAGCTTCATCTAAATTGATTTCCAATGTGTTTGCAACTACAAGGATGGAATATAGCACATCTCCCAATTCTTCCTTAGTTTTTTCACTGTATTCGGAATCTTTTCGACCATAATTTGAACTTTTTAGAATCTCTTTTGCAAACTCCCCAACCTCAGAAACTAAATCAAGTGCCTGATATTCTGGAGGTGCGATGAGGCTGTATTTTTTACTAAACGCCTTTACTTTTGCCTGAAGTTTTTCCATAGATACAACTAAACTACTAAGATAAAAAGGTTATAAATCGGAAAGACGGATGTTGTGTAGTGAACAAAGATGGGATGCCGAATCCCACAAAGTGGGAGAAGGCGCCCATTTGATTGACCTTTGTTAAAGGTCGGGCTGGTAGTCTAGTGGAAGGACACTGGCTTTGCAAGCCAGAAGTCGGGGGTTCGAGTCCCTCCCAGTCCATACAAGCTTTTTCAAAAAAAGCTTGACCAAAAAAGCGACTTGGTTTTCAAGTTGTGTGCCCTGGTGGCTCAGTGGTAGAGCGGCTGACTTGTAATCAGCAGGTCGCGAGTTCGATTCTCGCCCGGGGCTTACAACTGTTTTTGGTCGAGGTGCCGGAGGCATCCCTCGGATTTTTCTAAAAGCTCTGTTTCAACCAGAAGTTTCATTACTCATATTCAAGTAAATGTCTGAATCGGCCTTTGTTTCATTAGTGTCTTCATCAAAGGTCGTTGTCTTATTGGCGTCTTCATTGACTTCGAGTTTGTTGTCGTCTGAATCGGATTCTTCAAGGGTTTCATTGTTTTTGGATTCAATTTTTTCATCTTCTCGTTCACCTTCACTGACCTCAACGTCTTCCTTTTTTTCCTTGCGTTCCACTTCATTCTCAATTTCATTCCCATCCTCATCTTCAAATTTAACAAAGTTGTTGATGTCTTCAACACTTAAGCCGAGTTGGGATGCAATAGCCGAAAGAATTTCCGCTTGATTTGTAGTATCAAGTTCAAATCTAGTTTTTTCTCCACCAAATTTAATTTTAACCCGTGAAGTATTTCCCTCCGTTTCAACTTCAATTTCTATCTCGTCTGATTCTTTCTGCTCCGTTTTTATTGAAAGAGATGCTTCTGCTTCAGATAAACTCAATTTAGTCTTACTGACTATGGCGTCAACTACTTGGTCTCTCTGTGTAAAGTCAACGACAAAGTTCAGTCTTGCTTTCACTTCAGAACCCTCATCGTCGCTCTTGATTTTAATTATAAGTGAATCGTCGGATCCTTCATCTCCTTTTTCCATCTCAAGCAAGGCATCAGCCTTGTTAGTGTTGAGGTAGAATTTTTCCAAGAATTCCGTCAATATTTCATTTTGACCCGTCTTTTCACTGTCATATTCCAACCTAATTTTTACATATGTCTTATTACCAATAACTTTCCCGCTGACTTCGATGTCTTCTTCAAGAAGCCCATGTTCAATTTCCAACCGTTCAATTCGTTGTTCAATTTCATCTTCAGTCTCGCCGGTTTTTTCTTTAATTTTTATTTTTGTGCCGTCTTTTTTGTTCTGTATTTGCACTTTCACATCTTCGGTATTTTTACTAAGTGAAGCTAAAAACACATCGAGGAGTGCCTGTTGTTCATTTGTCAAATCACCCTCGACTTGTATTTTGATCTTTAGTTCTGTTTTTACTTTTTCTATACTATCTCTATGTTCCTTTAGTTTTGTCTCCAATTCAAGCTCTTTTTGGATTTGTTCTTCCGGATCATCTTCAGACAAGTCGCTTACGCTTTTTTCAACCTCTTTAATGGTTGATTCGTGTTCACTTTCAGCTTTAGCCGCGGCTTCAATTTTGTTGCCTTCCACCATGGCTTTCACTTCCATAAGCCGTTCTTGAGCTATCTCCAATGCCTTTTCAGCCCTTTTTTCAGGAGTTCTGGTCAATGCCAAAGAAATCTTGTCGAGAGCTACGTCAAGTCCCCAAAGAACCGAGTCCGGATTTATTCCGCTGGTTATTTCATGCGTATCTGCAACAATTGGTACAAACATCATAATCACAGCTAAAAGTGCTTGTAATTTCATAGGTCAATTCCACAACAACCATATTAATGCACTTGTTTTTGTATTTAAGTGGCAGCTTCCCTCATTCAGTTATAAACTAAAACGACCAAAAACTAAGGTGACATCATACTATTTTGACCTAGAAGTCTATTCCAAGGGACAGAGGCCGGACCCGCGAAAGGATAAGGTAATCACAATTCAATATCAGAAGGTTGATATGAGGACTGGGGAACCCCACGGGGACCTCAAAATTTTGAAGGAGTGGGAATCCTCTGAGGAGGAGATAGTGAATAAGTTTTATGACAGGTTTTTCAAGAATCGGCGGTCCGTATGGGATTTTGTTCCAATTGGAAACAATTTGAATTTTGAGTTCGAATTCTTAAAGGAAAAATTTAGTGAGTTCTGTGATACTAAACTAACTTCATTTGACCTTCACTATAATACTCCGCATCTTGATTTGAAACACTTACTTGTTGTTTTGAATAGTGGAGAGTTCAAAGGCTCCGGCCTTCATAATTTTACAGGTAAAACTACAAGTGGTCGAGTAATTCGAGAATTCTATGAGGAAAAACAATATGATAAGATTGAAACTTATGTTGTTGAAGAAACTGCGGCATTTTTGGAATTTTTACAAAAAACCATGAAAAGCTCAGGTAAATGGTTGCATGATGTTGTAGACGTGTAGTAATTGAAATATTCACGTCAATCCGGAAAACTGAATTCAACTTAATTTAAATATACCTAGTGTATAAGGGGGTATGAGACTCGCATTAGTATTTTTGTTGTTGATGCCCATTGTTTTTGCAACGGGTTTGGAAGTGGTTACAACGTCAAGTGAAGGCATGGCTGTTGGAATAACTGGTGACGTTGCAGTTGAAACTCAAGCGAAGATGATTGAAAACACTGGTACATGCACAGTATCTACCGATTTCATAAGTCAAGTTAAGGCCAAAATAATGAATGAATTTGACATAGCGCCAATGGGATACATAGAAGTCTCAGACCAGTATTGTTGGGAAGGTGAAAATCGTCGGAACATAAATTTCAATATTATAATCAAAGAAAGTAAGGAGAGTATTGATGGTTTACGAGTTGGAGCTTCATTCTATATGAATGAATTCCAAGATTTTGATGCCGTTTTCACGGAAGAAGAAGCCAGAAAGCTTGGATACACAATTAAACAAATGTACATTGAATTTCTTTCAACAGGTAAAAGCCAGGAATTTTACGTATCAATGTACCCAAAATATGGAGCAGATAACATAAGACAGGGATTCCCTGATTGTGATGGGTTAAAGAATGTGTATAATGAATGGGACGGAGAAAAATACCTGAATGACGATGGCAATTATTGTGAATTAATTGTAAAAACAGATATCTCATCAATTAGAGGACTCACCTCAAACAATATTGACTACATCTCATACTTTGGAGACGAAGTAAATTACATGTTCGGGGGTTATTCTGAAGGCAGTTTTGACTTAGATAGTTTGAGTAAATCAGTTGACTGCAGACTAAATGAGGGTGATTACTACATTATGGAAACTAGTGAGTGTCATGGAATATACAAAAATGAGGAACGATTTCACATGTCTGCAAATCAGGAATTTGAAGATACGTGGGTTAACTTTGAAGTATATGGGTTCCAAAATGGTGAAGGCCAGATACATGTGAATATTAATGGTGTAAATGTTTTGGAGCATGAAGATGAAGCAAAGAAATTTATTTCAGAAACGACTGAAAAATTCTTTGGAAAGGCCCTTATGCCAAACTTAGAAGTTAGGGAAATGGGACAGGTAAATCCAATGGTTGATGGTAATGGAAAATTCATGTACCTTGAAGGAAAGGCTAAATTGGAAAATTTGGTATTTAACCAGAACGCATTACAGGAAATCGATTTAATCGATGACAGAATGAACGAGTACTATTCAGACCAAAACTTGTACATTACAATTGGAAAACCATACATCCAATTATTCATTGGTGATGGGGGAATTGAGACAATTGACGCAAAGATGACAAACATATACCCAGGGTATCAATTCAACGATATTGTGATAACACAAGACAAAGTATTTGCACGGGTAGCATTAGATGAAAATAACCAAGCTAAAGCAATTTTGGAGTTGAAAGAATTAACCAGTCGTTTTGTTGAAACAGATGAGTGGAAAGTTGAAATGAAAGTCACAAGAAAAAATGACTATCCCGTCTTGATGAGGGAGCCAATGATGATGGAACCAATGATGGATGCCGCAGTATCAGGAACTGCCGTTAATTGGGAAGAAGAAAAATCAAAAGTGATGGAAACTAGGTCTCAAGACTTTGATTCTGGAGAGGGCCTGCAGATTGCTGATGAATTTAGTGAAGAGTTCCCGGACTTTGCAGAGTTTGACAAAGAACAAGTGAAAAGTACGGTTTCAGAATTCATAAATGGAATAATTGATTGGCTATTTGCAAAAAGAGGATGATAATTTAAACACTCTTGAAAATTAGTGGCATGGAAGTACGAGCAAGCCACATTCTTGTGGGTAGTGAAGAACAAGCCAAGGACATTCTGAATAAGATTAATTCTGGAGATGATTTTGCAGAAGCAGCAAAAAAGTATTCCAAATGCCCATCTGGTGCGAAGGGGGGAGACCTCGGATTCTTTGGGCGCGGAAGAATGGTAAAGGAATTTGATAAGTTCTGTTTCTCACATAAGAAAGATGATGTGGGTGTCATAAAGACAGAATTTGGTTGGCATGTAATTAAAGTAACGGGCGTAAAGAAGTGATAATTTGTCCCTCTAAGCCAAAGGAGCCTTACAAGGCAGTGATTTTGGAATTGTCCAACAGGGCTAGAGAGGAAGTAGTTTTTACTAAGAGATTTGATGAAAAAAATGTTCTAGTCCTTTCTGAGGAAGGAGAACCACTAACAGTTGACTTACTAAGAGCTTTGATTTCAAAAAATCCTGTGTTTGTTGTGGGAGGTCCAGATGGGACTGAAGTAACTGGAAGGAAGTTGTCTCTTGGACCATACACTCTAAATCACCAGATTGCAATTATTGTACTTCTGGAATTAATGTTCAGGGCAAAGAATCCGAATCATCCGTATAATAAACACTGAATTCATTTAAGGGGTGCATAGTTAATATATGATTTAAATTCATCTTGAAGTATTTCTAAAGTCTCTTTGAGTTCATCACCAAGTTGTGGGACATAATACCTTTCCCACTCTGAAGTTTCCGATATTTTATTTAGCGCACGTATCGCATTACTCGTCTTCCCTTGAGGAATTTTAGTTAAAACATAGACGCGATCTTTTCC
>JAAOXX010000033.1 GCA_018221025.1 Candidatus Altarchaeota archaeon
CTGCTTTAGTGCCTCGTACAAGTCACCATAGGAGCTCAAGTTTCCTAAAACTACGACCGCGGGAACTTCTTCAATTCCATACTGCGCGATAATTTCAGATGCGTCTTCATATTCTACATTAGTTATACCTCCAAGTAAAACGTCATTGTCGCTCAAAAACTGAATTGCAGCTTCAAGCTGTGAACACTCAGTACAACTGCTTGCTTTTACATTTATTACTGTAATTTCACTCCTTGTATCTTCAACATCTACTGGTGCCTTTGGTGGCGCAATAAGTTCAAGATACTTATTTCCTGTTACAATTACATTTCCTGCGGATATTAACACGAGTGACAAGACTCCTATAAGAAACAAGTCTCTGAGTGAAATTTTCATCATTTATTGCTTTCATAACGGGCATTATATGTTTTTGTAGTCCAGTTTTGATTAAACTCCCGACTCGACAGTCCCGCGCACGGGACAAGGGACGAGTTTGTAAAAGTTTATACGCTGGGAAGGAGACTCGAACTCCTAATCACATAGTGAACTGGCTTTCAAGGCCAGCGCCTTGCCATTCGGCCATCCCAGCACGACTGTAAGCAGTCGACACTTTGTCCGCTTCGCACTCACTACGCTCGGCTCAGCAGGACATTAAACACTAGTGTCAAACTTCGCTTTTAATGATTTCCAGAATAAAAAAATAGAAACTTCCCCGCATTCTGCGGGAACAAATTTTAACAGCATTTGCCGTCCTTGTCCTTCTCTTTGCTACAGCCGCATGATTTGCACATACAAGTACTGTAAATGATTTCTTATAAAACTTACCGGACTGGAACTAGGGAGTTGTTAACATACTCAGCCCTGTTATTACCAAGACTGCAAAAATTCCAAGTATAAAGCTTATTATTCCGGATTTTGGATTTTCTTTTATTTTTGCTGCAGGCAACAATTCTTCAATTGCAATATATGTCATAAAACCACCGGCTATTGCCAGAGAACTGCCTAACACAATGGGGTCTGCATCTTTCAAGATGAAGAATCCAAATAGGAATCCAGCCACTTGGAATAAAATCGTTCCCGCCACTATCATAAAAGACTTCATTCGGTCTTTGAGGTAACAATATAGGGGGATTACTAATGCAATATTTTCAGGAATATCCTGAACCGTCATACTAAGTGCAATGGCCAGGCCCAAAGTAGGATTCACTGCAAATCCAATCCCAATTACAAGGCCTTCCGGAATATTGTGGAGGGCCATTCCAAGCGACAACATCATCAAATTCTTCTTCATGGAATCACTCTCTTTGCTGAAAAGTTCCGGGTGTATATGAGGTAAAATCCAATCCACTATTCTGAGAATCAGGATTCCACTCAGGAAAAACAATGCCACTACCGGCACCGTTGCAAACATTAATGCCTCTGGTATCAGGTTGATAATTGAAATTCCAATCATCATTGCAGCTGCAAATGCCAGAGAGGAGCGGAGCAGGTGTTTGTTTGGCTTTTTAATTAAGCCCAGAAACGACCCGAGGGTCTGCCCGGCGAATATCAGGAAAATCATTAGCCAAAAACTGCTCACGTTTCTCACTCTATTAACTGCTTAAATGTATTCCCTCTTTTTTAAAAATACAAAATGTTGATTATTACCATTGATTAAAGTCCTTGCCTGTGCCGGTGAGCGTAGCGAACTGGCACTCGGTGTCGACTGGCGTCAGTCGCGGGGGTGGCAGAGTCTGGTCAAATGCGCAGGACTTAGGATCCTGTTCCAAGTGGATACATGAGTTCAAATCTCATCCCCCGCATACAACTTTTTCAAGAAGTAAATCGAACCCACAAGATATGCAGTGACAACTAATTTACTTTTCTATTTTTTTACTTTGCTCACAATGTCATGGTCAATGTAATTATACGTCAGAGTTCCCAACAAACTTTCTACTTGATAAACTTTCTGAACTTTTCTATGAGTGGCACTTCCATCTTGAGGGGTTTGTCCATCTTTATCCACCTTACTAACGAGAAGGCGTGTGTAGGTTCCCTCTTTTCCATAAATTGTACCATGCCCAAAACCAGTTATTGCAGTGTACCCCATTTTCTCCAATTCGTCAGGAGTACCAATATATCCTTGTTTTGGCTCATTCATGTCTTCTGCCATAATTCTTTAACGACAAACCGGTTTTATAGGTTTGCTGTTTGGGTGAATCATCTAATATTCGCCTAATTCACTTAAACTAACTCTGATTCTATTGTCAAAGTCCGAAAAACACTTCACACAATTCACAAATGGATATGCGCGGGTTTATTCCACCTCAAAACAAAGTATAAAATGACTAGCCCCCACGCCATGCTTACAGTCATAAGGTACCCTGAAATAAATGAGGCTATTACTGCGACTATACCTATCGTTCCGCACCTCTCATATGTTTTTGATAAAGCAAAAAGTCCAAAAACTAAGGAACTGCAAAAGTAAACGGAGTTGGCGAGTCCCCCTGTACCTAAGTCAATCACCACTCTAATAATCGCGTTCTCTTGGTCAACCCAAAAACCAGCAAAAATTCCGCTGAAAACTGCACTGAGTATTTGGTGGATTATTGACTGTTTCCCCTTCTTGGAAGTTCCACTCTGAGCCATATTTTTCCCTCGTTTGTTCATGATATGGGACCGCGGGGATTTGAACCCCGGACTACCAGCACCCCAGGCTGGCATCATACCAAACTAGATCACGGTCCCAAGCTTTTTCAAAAAAAGCTTGACCAAAAACTACGTTTTTGTATTTTATAATTTAACTGCTTTGCAGGATATCTTCGAGTTTTTCGTCAACTTTGTCTTCTTTCTTTTCTGCTGGTTCGTCTAGCTTGACTCCTAATTCTCCTAAAGACTTAATGTGTGCGCCTATTAGTTGGTTTACTATGTCAATTATTCTCGATAGTTCTTGCCTTTCCTTAATTAATGTGGTGAGTGCGCCTTTGTGGAATCCTATCTGTTCATCCTTACTCATTTGTTCCGTCATTTTTGAAGAGAACGCGGTCAATTATATGCCTTACCAACGAAATACTTATTAAATGCATTAATGGTATTAGATTTGTTGCCCCGATGGTGTAGTCGGTTATCATACAGGACTGTCAATCCTGTGACTCGGGTTCGAATCCCGGTCGGGGCGTCCTCCCGGGACGAGTTCCCGGTCGGGGCGCTTTTAATCAATTGATACCAAACCACTCAATAATACAAGTTTTAAATATATCCATCATTAGTCCATTTATGATAGGATGGATAATTGGGGGTGTTATTTCCGTCTCGATTCTGGTATTTTTTATTGGTGTCTTCAATAAATTTGTCGGTCTCAGAAATGGAATAGACAATACTTTCAATCAAATTAAGGTCGCAATGAAGAAGCGAGCCGATATGATTGGTCAATTAGTCGATACAACATCTAGCTATCTCAAATTTGAGAAGTCAACTCTTAAAGAAGTGACTAAGATGCGCAAGATGAGTATGGATAATGTTTCCAGTTTGAATGATGCGGATGCAGCTGCCAGAAGTGTCTTTGGCAATATAGTGGCGGTTGCTGAAAATTACCCCAATCTAAAGGCTGTACAAACGGTGAAGCCTCTTCAGGATGGTATAACGAGCCTAGAAGGTGAAATTTCTCGAATGAGATACCTATACAATGACCAAGTTCAGACATTCAACAATATGGCTGAAAGAATCCCCACAAATATGGTGGCGGGAGTGCTTGGTTATAAGAAAAAGGAATATCTGCAATTCGAAAAAGGCATCGAGAAGCGACCAGATACGAAGGTTTTCTAAGTGAGAATTAGTGAAACCGTTCGTTTTTTTCTTATTATTTTCATTCCACTTATTTTCTTCTCAATTATAACTTTCAATAAGACGACTCCGAGTTACACTGTAAATAATCTGGATATGGTTCTTGATTTTCAGCCAAACTCTCTGTACGTTGAAGAATCATTAACGTATCAAATTAATCGCCCGGTTTTCAGAGAACTCTATCGTTCATACACTATGGATGGCGCCCTTGCAAATATGCAGGTTCATGAAATTGAGTGTCCCGATGGCACATCTTCTTACTCACAAAATGTCGGGAATCAGCTTGAGTTGATTTGCAGGTCTGATGTATCTTATTATGGTGTGGGGACTCACACTGTAAAATTCAGGTATTCAATTCCAAATCCGTATTTCTGCGATGATGAGCAGTGTATACTTCACTGGAAAGTTCTTGACAGTTTTAGTTCAGACATCTCAAAAATTACTATGAGCACAGAAAATAATGTGAATCAATGGATGTCAACACCCATGCCAGAACTTTCTGAAAGCGGGGTATACACTCTTCCTGGAATCTACAAAGGAGGGCTCCTTGAAATCTTTGCAGTGGTTCCTCTAGACAATAAAACTGGTGGACCCCTCGTAAATGCAGAAAACTACATAAACGAATACTATGGGCAAGCAAATACACAGTCCTTCTTGCTTCACAATGGAAACTTAATTATGGTTGGTATGTTTGCTCTTGAGCTCATAATCATTCTACTGATTTTCCTTCGAGTTTCAAAGGAACACAGTACTCCGGAAATTCCAGAAATTTTGCATCAAAAACCCTCTGATAGAAAACCATCGGAGGTGAGTTTCTTATTTGGTAATAGACCTGGTTCTTCTATTCACCCAAATGCGATTGATGCTACCTTGCTTGATTTGGCTCGACGCGGCTACATAAAAATTGAAAAAGACAAAATCTCAGTTTTGAAACGTGATGAAAAACTCGATGAACTAGAATTGAAGTTGATTGATTTCTATGGTGAATATGGTGATATTGCGGACTTTAAGACTCAAATAAAAAAAATGGGTTCCTGGAAGCTCCGTATGCTTTCACTGAAAATTGATGGATTCACTCGACCCCTGGGTTGGCTCAAAACTAAATTCAACTCCATATATGATAGGAAAGGAAAGCGTTTTGTTTGGCTCAACACCGTGGTATTTTTACTTCTCGGATTTATTCTTAATTATGTTTCGCGATACTCCTTCCCAAAGTTTTGGATTTTCCTCGTTTCACAGATTCCACTCATAGTTCTAATTCTTCTTCTTGATAATTACGTATTCGGGAGATATTCAATCGAAGGTGTTCGTGAAAAAAGAAGGTGGGAAGCCTTTGAAAACTTGCTGAAAGATACGGCTCAAATGCAGAAATATGAACCCGAAGACTTGTCCATGTGGGGCGACTGGTTAGTTTTTGCGACTGTTTTCGGATGCGCTGACAAGGTTCTAAAAAGGCTAAAGGCCCATAATGTAAAGTTGCCATATATTCCCAGTTATGGTACTCGTTTCTATTTCTATTCATCAATTCGCAGCTCCGCTCATACACAACTGGCAACTAAAGTTGGTCGTTCTGTAGGAAGCTTCAGTGGCGGTGTTGGTGGTGGGTTTGGTGGGGGGGGAGGCGGAGCTCGCTAAACACCTAAAACACAAATGTTGAACGGAGAACTACAATTTGAGATGGCAAGTGCTTTCAGAACCCAAAACTTTGAAATATCTTTACGTTTTAAAGAAATTCAAGATATTGAGTAATTAACCAACATACTTCAATTTGTTAAAACTTAATTGACATTATTATTTCGATTCTAATTTTGCAAGTACGCAATAATAATCGTTAACATCTTTCCATGTTTTTAAAATATGAAATTTAGATAAAAAACATTTTATTACATCTTCATTAAAAATAAAATGTATGCTTCCTTTTTCGTTACCGTTCGTTGTAATATAAGTGTGAGGGGCAGCTTTGACAGCTTTTACAAGACAAGGTCTTATTTTCCCTTTACAGATTCTTCCAGCGAGTGTAATAAAAAGAAACCCGTTAGGTTTTAGTACCCTTATCATTTCTTCAATAGCAAATTTTATTTGAGAAGAAGTTCCGTGCTGGATTGTTTGAATGGAGATGATTGCATCAAACGAATTAGAAATACATGATAAAGGATCGTATATGTTAC
>JAAOXX010000034.1 GCA_018221025.1 Candidatus Altarchaeota archaeon
TACAGTATGGTGATGGTAACTCCGGGAATTTTCTTTGTGATAGTGGCCGCATTCACATTTTCATTCAAGTTTTTTGGCCCCAAAAGGACGAGGGAAATTGGTTGGGCTCTAACAGTTCTAATGTTTTTACTCGTACTACAATTCCTTCGAATGTCTAAAGTATTTTGGATGATTCCATTATCAGCAATCGTATACATCATATACAAACTATACTCGCGTCTTGATTTTATGAAGGACTCATGGGCGTGGTTACCTCATATATTTGAAGCATGGGTTACGAGCTTTGGTGTATTTTTTGGATTAATTGAAGAACAGGTACTTGCAGGGGCAATTATGCAGGGAAATCCATTTGCATTTGGAATTGTGAAAACGCTCTTGATTCCAGTAATAATGTATCTTATTAAGGACACTGAAAAAGTCCAGAAAATATATATCGGCTCAGTCATTGGGGCGCTGGGTCTCGGTCCCGGAATAAGAGACCTACTCGAACTATTGAGTCTTTAGGTGATAAAATGGAATGCATTGTATTTGATACGAGTTTTTTGATGAATGCAGTTAAAGCACGGGTGGATTTCTTTCACGACATCAAAATGAAAGTTGGACCATTTGAAGCCATCATACCATCACCAGTAATGGACGAGCTTAATCGGCTAAAGGGCTCTGACACTAGCGCAAATGTTGCAGTAGAGTTATTGAAACAAAGACCTCATCAAATAGTTCAGAGTGAAGAAACCGCAGATTTCGCAGTCACACAAATTGCATTTGAGAGAAAGTGCTGGGTTGCCACAACTGATGCCGAAGTCAGACGCAAGGCAAAGTTACTCGAGCTAAAACAAGTAACGCTTAGAGAAGGAAAATACATTCAGATGTAAAGACTTAATTACGCAATGACAATACATATAGAGTGCAAGATTGGCGGGATGGTTTTAGGTCTTTAATCACTCTCTCGAAGGCTTTTTTCCCGTTTTTGCTAGTAAAGTCTCCGGAAATTATAGTGATACTCTTGCCGGTTGCAATTGTGAGTCTTGTTTTAGATATGAAAGCCTCACGAGACCACGCAGTTCTGAAACTAGATGATGGTGAAATTCTTGTTCCAACAAAGCCACGGATTCAACGAATTCTTGCATATTCACTAATGGCAGACTGTGTAATGCTGGCACTTCTTTCATTTTACTTGGCAGGGTATGACACCGTAGTAATAACCAATAGTGCTGTGTTTTATGGATTGTATCTCTTGGAAACAAGTGGGGCCAAGATTGCAGTTGAAGTCTACAGACCAGAACTTGAACAATTCAGTGAAATTTGGGTAGAAAATTAATCATTTGATTAGGGTTGCACTTTCTCCGCCGTGCCAACTGACTCTTGGACGCATTCGTATCTGATAGACCTTTTCGGCATTGTCGTCGAGTATTACTGCGGCGCCCTTGTATCGGGGAAGAGAGCTAATGTATTTTTCAAGCGGGAATTGCATGTAATTTCCCATAATACTGTTGAGTGCTTCGATATCGAGCTCAGCAGTGACTCGATGACTTATGACTATGTCCGCTTGAGTCATAACATCAGTATGAATTTTACCCGGTTGTTGTGTTGCAAGAACAAGAGTAATTCCAGGTTGACGCCCCTCACGAATCACCTGAATTAGGGCTCGTGCGGAAGGAGTCTCCAATTTGGGAGGTAGATATTCGTGAGCCTCATCAATTAGAATCCATGGCATTGGAATCTTCGACTTGGTTTCTTTGGCAATATCCATGTGTCGGATGATTTCTGATTTTTCTTCGCCTTTTCGTGCAATTACTCTTGCCTCAAATATTTTCTTACTAATAAGACCAATTAGCAGGCTTTTTACTCGTGTCCCGAGGAGTGAAAGGTCAAGTACATTAATTGTCCCGGGGGCGAGCAAGTCTGAGACTTTTGTTCCCTCATCACTAAAAACTCCCCAAGATTCCGCAGCACTTAGACGATTAAGAAGCCCATCTTTAACTGACCGCTCTGAACGCTTGTCGGCCTCAACAAATGACACCATTTCAGAAAGGCTGGAAGGTTTCTTTTTCAAGACACGTTCAAGTAAAATTCCAAGTGGACTAAATAAGCCAATATCAAAGGTCTGAATCCAATCATCAACTGTTAGGTCCGTTGGATGAATTGCAAGAAGTCCATCAACTTCGATTCCAGATTTCTTATACTGGTCAGTCCAACCCTTTGGAATCAGTACGCGGGCAGGCATTGATTTGGGTTCGAGTCCCCATTTTTTAATATCTCGTTCTTGTCGCGCATTTGGGAATTTCATAGTCCAGTAAATTCCCATCGTATCAAAAATCACGACGGAAAGTTTTTCTCTTAGGCGTCTTGGTAAGAAAATAATTTCTTCGGCAATAACACCGAGGGTGTAGCTCTTTCCCTGTCCACGCTTTCCTGAAACTAAAATAATGTGGGGGCGGGCTAGGTCAAGAAGGACGTCATTTGCAAGATTAGTCCGGTCACCAGTCCTGACATAGTGTTTACCAAGAGCGGCAAGACCATCTTCCCCGAACTTCTTCAAGTCCTCAACATCTCTTCCGATAACAATTGGACGCACAATATCAAGTATTCAGGGAACATTTAAGGCTTCTTAGCTGGAGGTCTTCTCCCCCTAAAACCTTGCTTAACCCGTCTCTTAGCCTCATGAACTCCAATACCTCTGTGTTTAGCACATCCAATACAAAAGTATACTTTTCGGAATTCTCCGAAAACCTTCTTAAAAATCGGAGCCGATTTATAGCGAGGCATACTTCTACCACAAGATTCACATGTTATTTGACGTTCTTTAGCCATCATTTACCACCTTCTAAGTCCTTGAGTGTTACTACGTTGGTTCCAGTAAGACCAGCCTCAGCTCGTTTTCCAACAATGAGGTCAACACCGTGATTTTTACAAATTCCAACAACCCTTCGCGTAACAGAACCATCCATTACAACTGTGTCAGCTTTTAGAATTTCAAGATATCTACCCAATTCAATTGTAGGAACCTTGCCCAGAATTTCAGCATCCCTAAGCAAGTATGCACCCTTGGTTCCAACTAGGTCATCTAATAGTTTTTTGAATGATTCTTTTTTCTCATCAGACAAAACAATTTCTTTTGGAGGCGCAGGAGTTCTCCTACTCATAGTTCTACCACCCGTAGTCCTACTACTCGTAGTTCGACTAACTAATCTTCCGGGGCGTTTTTCTAAAGTCACATCCAAATTCTTCCTAACTTGCTCGGCTGCCTCTTTTCCTCTGAGAGCCTTATGGATTTCTTTTTTAGTTAATTCTTCAACTTCTTTTCCATCAGGAGCCTTTGCAACATAGTCAATGTCGGCCAACATCAGAAACTCTTTAACAATTAAGTCTCCTCCACGGTCGCCATCAACAAACAGTGTTACAATTTTTTTCTTACTCAAGTCGAGAACATCCTTAGATATTTTATTTCCACCAATTGCAACAGCATTCTTCATACCATTTCTTAATAGGGTTAAAACATCTGCACGGCCTTCAACAATAATTACTTCATCACTTGATGCGACTGCAGGTCCAGCCGGTAATTTACCAAAACCATAAAACGTTAGCTCTGCCTGTCTAACTGAATCAGTAATTTCTTCAAGAATTTCTTGGCTGTCTGGTCCAGTCATAAGCATGTCTTTGAGTATACCTTTTGCTCGGTCAATAATATATTTTCGCTTTACCTCACGAACATCTTCAACAGATATTGCTTTTACTTTGGCTTCACACGGACCTATTCGGTCAATGGTTTCAAGAGCAGACGCAACTATTGCTGTTTCTGCCTTATCCATACTGGAAGGTAATTCAATAATCCCACTAGTTTTTCCGCCCCTAGTAGTAAGTTTAACTTCAATCCTTCCAATTCTACCACTTTTCTGTAACTCACGAAGTTCTAAATCTGCACCGAGTAACCCCTCGGTTTGTCCAAATACTGCCCCGATAATATCGGGCTTTTCAACCACGCCTGTGGTAATGATTTCTGCTTTAACTATGTATTTTGCTGCTACAGGACTTATTTTACCCATTGCAATCACCTAGGAGCTTCACTGACAAGTGTTTAAAAAGGTGTGGAGTTATTTGCAAGATGGCGACCCAAATATCTTCAAATAAATCCCCTCTGTTCGCAGACGAGGTCATGGTAAGTTTCGTAATTAAAACAAGTAGAGAAAGTAATGAAAAAGATGCGGCAGTCCGAATGAGCTTTATTGATTCAATGCGCAAGTCTGTTGTTTCAGAGATTGTAGTCAGTCCAATAACTGCAGGTTCTCTGTCCAATATTTTAACCAAGACCCTTGCAAAACTGGATGATGCAAAGAAAGGAAAACTCGTAAAGACACCAAAGAAAGAGGACGAAACCACCTATATTGGTTGAACGTCGGACCAACTAATTGGTTGGAGCTTGTTGAAGTCGAGAGCAAGTTTTTTACAAGCTTTCTTAATTTGTTTTTCACTCCCTTCTAATTCGAGTGTTGGAGGAAGCTTGTCAATAAAAACTAATTCACCAGTAGCCCCTTCAATTTCAAACCGGAATAATTTTTTCTTTCGTGTAAGTGGTTTAGAAGTATCCACTTCAAGTAGTTTCAAAAACTTGATGGCTTCTTCTGGTTGAGTAATTTCAAACTCTGTTTCATCCCGAGATTTCAAAACGCCCTTTGTATTCAACTGTCCTTTGTGAGTGAGAAAGAATCGTTCACCTTCTTTTCGTATTCTAATCATTCCATCACCATGTGAAAAAATCTGGTCTTCTTGTAAACAATCATTTGCTTTAATCTCGAGTTCCATTAGACGGGACAAGAGTTTTTCAACATTGACTCCGACCAATTTACCTTCGAGTTCTTCCACAAAAAATCCAAAGAGAAGTGTTAATAAAACTAGCCTGACCAATCCTGTAAAGCTTGCCCAAATATAGGACCCGTAGTCTAGTCTGGATAGGACAGGAGGTTGCGGACCTTCCAGCCCGGGTTCAAATCCCGGCGGGTCCATACAAGCTTTTCCCTCGTTTCACTCGGCAAAATCCATAGGATGCCCTTTGGGCACCTTGACCAAAAATATGGCGCATCAACCCCGCTTGCGGGGTCGACGGAGCATCGGTTGAAAAATCCCAGCAGGTCCATTTTATTGAAACAAGTCTTGTTTTATGGGAAGAAAGTTTTAAAACGTAGTCAGGCGCCATATATTTGATGGGTTCGTAGCTCAGTCGGTAGAGCGCCAGGCTCTTAACCTGGTGGTCGCGGGTTCAAATCCCTCCGAGCCCACTCAAGCTTTTCCCTCGCGTCGCTCTCCCACTCCGCGGGATTCTTTGCAAATCCCACTTTCCTAAAGGACTAAGCGCGGGAAAA
>JAAOXX010000035.1 GCA_018221025.1 Candidatus Altarchaeota archaeon
AAATAATAATTTCACAATTACACTAAGTTCTCAATTGATGTCAACCAAAGATATTTGAAAAAATGCGTTAGGTTTCGTTTAAACTACAAATACTAAACTTCTAAATTAACATTGTGAACTTTGTGAATGAACAAACCAAAATATCCATTCACTTTTTGTGAATGAAGTTTAGTTTATTATATTTTGATACTGAATTAATTAATATTAACAGTGTTAGTTGTGAATGACTACCTACTTTTCAACGTAATAGTCATTGACATCAATTACAACACATGGCTTTTTCTGAAAAATAAATCAATCTAAAACGACTTTAAACCCGCTACACTTAACCATTTAGCGTTTAAATAGGGTTTAAACACCTTTAAACTCCCAAATCATCTAAATACCCACTTTTGATACAATAACTCACCCTTAACACGGTTTAGTCACACTAACACACACGCCCAACTCTCACAATTGTTGATTTCCAACTCACTTTACTCGAATTCCCTCACTTTTGATCAATTTACTCTCACAATTACACCTATTTTGGTACTAAACTGACCATCTATCCCCTTCTAACCCTCACAAATTGGCCCCCTTTATAGGTAAACTGTACCTATTCTATAACTACAGACAGTAATACACGTACCAGGTACATAAATCACTGACCTCAATGACCTCTTTTACGCTTATTTAATGTGATTTACTGTTATTTGAGATTGATGTTTGTTGGTTTGTGATGTCAATGAGGCCAAATAATGTCAAATATGGGTCTTGTGATATCATTTAACAGCAATCCGAATTTAACTTCGCATCATTGACATCAAAATGAAAATATGGGCTTTTGTAAGAACTTCTTTGTTTTACTAACAAATTTTTAGGAAAAATTTAATAAAATGAGTAGCCCCGCCCGGATTCGAACCGGGGTCTCAGGATTCAAAGTCCTGAATGCTTGACCACTACACTACGGGGCTTTCACTCGGTTTTTTGGTAGGTTTTTGAATCGATTTGTCTTTTTAGAGTATATACGATTTGACTCAATTTATCTAGTTCACTTTTAGATTATATATGTTGTTCAACACATATCGCGTTTTTCAAAACAATAACTTATTGTAAATACAAATAACTTCTTTGTGAAATTCACTTAATCTTGGCTTCTAACTCCTCGCTAATCTCGACTATACTGTCAAATACTTTACTTATTTCCTTCCTAACGCGGAAGTCCAAAGTGTCCTTTAAACTGCGTTCTCTAAGGCGGTAGATTGAGCCCTTAGATTTATAGATTAAACCAGCATTTAGGAGCTTGTTAATCTTCGAATAAGTTGCAGTTTGACCCACATCTGCAATCTTCTTTACTTCATCTACCTTTAGCCCATCCTTATTTCGGACAAATGCCAACAATATCTGAACATCCCTCTCATCTCTTAAGTCAGATAACCCGAGAGACTTCAGAATAAATGCAGCCAACTGGTCCGGAGTCTTAATTCCTGAAAGTGGTACTTCCTTTATTGAAATTTCCATCACCTTTATCACCCGTAATTTTTCGCGGTTTAACCGAAATTTCACCATGTTGTGGTAAAACTAGGTTTTCCGATATAAACATGTAATTTTTCGCGAATATAAATAGTTTTTCGGGAACTTGCACACTTGTGCCAGTGAAACCTTTACAGGGTAACCTGCCTTAGCTGTCAAAATACTTACGGTTTAATAGTTTCGCGACATTGCGGAATATGGTAAGGGATACCCCCCTCTTCGAATTGACACTCCGAAAGTATGAACCTCCTACTGGTGACCTAGACAAGGATTTACGCACGTTTTTGCTGTCTTTAGGCATGGTTAGGCCGGGTGATCAGAAAAGCCCACTCGAAGTAATTTTCAAAGCGATACTTACTAGCAAAAAACCAATTGCCGTAGATGACTTGGCTAAGATGGCAGGAGTTACTGAATCTGCTGTTAGGTATCACCTGGAGCGTTTAAAGGCTCTAAGGCTTGTGGATGGACGGAAAGAATACTATCTTGCCGAAACCGACTTATCCGTGGCTTTTAAGGTGTTTAGACGATATGTACTTGAGGAGCTCTTAGATAGAATAGACTTGTATGTTTCAGAACTACAATCACTTATCAGATGATCTGTTAAACAAACGAAATACGTTTTCCAGCGCAAACGCAATGTCTTCACCAAATTTGGTCATCGTAATAATTTTGGTTCGACCACCCTTCTGAAATGTAACGAGTTTGAGGCTCTCCATCTCCTGAAGAATGCGTATACAATGTGAGTAAGTACAATCAACTTCTTTTGATAAAATTGAAGCGTATTTAGTCCCGTTTCCTTCTTTTATCTTAGTTAGAAGCTTTGCTGGTTTCTCATGGAGGAAAAGTTTTTCCAATTTTCCTTTGCCAATCTTTTTCTTTCCCACGTGATGCTTCTCGGCGAATATTTTAATATGTTATGTATATTGTAACACAGTTGTTATAGTAGTCACTTATGTAACTACTACTTTATGAATTTAGAAGATAGCTTAATCATAGTGACAACAACTAATCCCAACAAAGTAGTGGTGACTACATATGACAACGGGTAAGTAGGGTCTAAAACCCACGAACCAACACTTCGCATCACTAATACAATGACGCCAAGCCCAACCCCTGCACTAATGAATCCGTATGATTTCTGCTTCTTGGAAGAGGAGTCTATTGCTAGACCTATTAACAATGAAAGGACACTGTAGAAATATAGTGGAACTGTGCCAATTGCCATTTTAGCTAAAATTTCCATAATTCCTGAACCAGTGATATATGTACTCTTTACGGTTGCTATGACTGCAAGAACTACCGAAACTAAGTATAAGAAGAAAGATGTACTGAGTGTCAAAAATGAGTGCTTGAAATAATTAAGCAGGCTGGATAGGGACTTTTCCAATTGGAGTCCTTTAACAATTAACCACCCACTTAAAATTCCCGCAACCAATCTCCATCCTTGTGTACCTAAGAGGGCATATGCAAGGGCAATTAATCCTGGAACTCCGAAAATCATTCGTGCTAGTCCAGCGTCTTCCGTTGCCCGCTTTAGGAAATTTGTGGCAGTATAATACATTCCTTTCAATTCCTCGCCACTGTGCACAGCAACTCTGTGGACACTTACTACTGGGACTATGGATTCAATTACGGGAAGAAGCATCTCGTCCTCCTTTCCATCACTTACAACAATTACTCCGTCTGCCTTGAAATTCTTCAGAAAACCTTCGAGCTGTCTTTTGATGCGCAAGTCACTTTCATAACCAACCTTTACTGAACCAGTCAGTACTGCAACTTCACTCTCGTCCTTTATTTCCTTGTGGAGTTTTATTGCCGCAAACATTGCGTTCGCATCAGTTTCCGATGGATCTTTTAGTATTAGTTTAACTGCAGCTTTTAGAATGTCTTGACGTCCAATTACTGGACCATCGATAGAAGCTTTCCTACCTAAATCGTCGTCTCTATCGATACAAAGTATGGCTATTTTCATTCTGATGCAGATAATTCAACGTCTTCCCTTTTAATGGTGCTTCTTTTGGCATATCTAGCATATTTAACTGCCTTTATTGCCACGTCTTCTGCGTAACTTTTTAACAAATCTGATAATGCTTCGATTGCACCCGCACTAATTCTTTCTGCTCCCGCCTTCCTTGCCAGTCTTTCAACCGCTGCAAAAGGCACAACCTTATTTTTAGACATATCATGCGTAGTTGGAAAAATATATATGAATTGTCGTTTAGGCAATTCAATTACTGCAAAGTAAGCATTCCTTTATCCTTTTTGAAGGTATTAATTCCGCGTAATGCCAAATCTGCTGCAATACTCGTTGCTCTCATTTCCCTCGTCCATGGAAGATTCTCTTTTGGTAAATCTATACCAAATAGTCTTCCTACACCGCCCACATTACTTGTAATACCCCCCCACAACAAATTTGCATGGTCTTTGAAACTAAGATGTGGTTTGGGCATTATTCCTTCCATTTCCTCTATCTCTTTCTGTGTAAAAATGCGGGGTAATTCATCCTTTGTAACTGCCCCGGCTTTTAACATAGTTTGAGTCAGGCCGCCTCCGTTGTTCTTCACAAGTTCTTCAATTATTTCTATGTCGCTTATTTTGATGTAACCATATACATTGTAAAACATGATTTCCATGAATTTTCTCTGGAGGTCAATGGTTGTTGCTACTGATACCGAAGTCCCAATGATTGGTATCCATGGTTGACAAACTTCTACTAGGTCAGGCCTCCCATCAAGTTTTGGATAAAACAGGTAATCTATAGAAACCATCTCTGCTGGAGAACCCTTAATATCAAATTCAGGCATACTCTTCCTGAGTTCGGCATGATTCATTTCCAGTCTCTCAGCTTGAATTATATGGTCGGCCGCCCACCTCATATACAATTTAAGATTTGCTTTCTGCTGAATCAAATTGTTTTGAATATTGTTTCTGGTTCTTGCAAGCCACTCCACATAGTCAACCACCCAATTCCAAAACTCATCAACCTTTCGTTTCAAATAATTACCAATGGCTGGGTTAATCTGCTTATCGTCGACTAATTCATCAATATACTTGTTCATTGCCTTTTTATTGACTATTGCACCTGCCTTCAGTATCTTTTTTCTCTCTGAAAGGCTTAATGAAATTTCCTTCAAGTCTTCAGTCTTTGTAAACTCATTAATCTTGAGTTGAGAGTATGCCTTGATTGGCATCTTTTCTTCGCCAGTTTCTTTAATCTTGAGTCGTAAGAACCAAGTCATTGCCATCCTAACAAGTGGAACATTTCTTGCAACAGCAGTCCAGCTACGCTGTGGCCCACCATAATTATCAATAAATAAGCCCTTGATTTGGTCCCAGTCCCCCTCTCTAAATGCATTGAGTTGCTCACTCATCTTTTCCATATCACTCTCAATATTGATTACTGCAGTTTTCAAATTTTGAATTGATGCGAGGAATTCTTTGGCCTGATTTCTCTGGTGTGTTGCTTTTTGGAGTATAGTTCCATGACTCTGAGATGCCTCAGTGTAACAAAATTTTTCATTGAGTTTTAGTCCCTCAAGTTTGAACCCACCAGTTCCTGCAAAGACATTGACCCAATCGTAAATGTAACCCTCATAATTTAGATTGTCGCCCTCAATCAAAATTAGAAGTGGTTGAAATGGGGGGGTTATTCCCATTGTTTTTGCACCATCGTAATGAAGTGTCCACCAATTGCGCTTAAGGGGTCCTCTAAAACCCCTTACGAGATGTTCTCCATCTCCTAATTTTTGAGACTTCGCTTCAAGCATAAGATTATTCACCGACAATAAGTCTGGTTTACTCTTTATGTCCGCTACCCATTTGGGGTCTTCCACGTAGTTCTCTATCATGACAAGAATTTAAGTGTTGTCTGTTTTCCTAATACAATTTAAACTTGGCTTTTTGATTTATTTACACGGTAAACTTTGCGTTTTCGTGTAAAATAAGCCCACAACAGGGTCAATCCCCGGAGGGAGCCTGAGGCTCATTCAGGGAAGGGGTGTGTTAGTTTGTGGGCTATATAAATTTTCAATCCTTTAGTTTCCGTGAGAGGATTCTTCTCAATTGAGATTCTCCTTATTTTGTTCCTTTTACCTTTCTTTACATATCTTTTTGAATCATATCGGTTGCCATTAGTTCGTGAGACCGAGGTTCTGACACAGGATGCAGCACAACTATTGATGAACGGACACAGCATTTATGACTTCCCAACTAATAATTTAGTTGTTTGGTTGGATGATGTTTCCACAGGAACTTGCACATATCAATTCAAATATTGTACTCAGAGGTATTTTGAAGGAGGTGAACACACGATATGTCTCGCGGAGTGTTTGCACTAACTTGGTTTTTTCTCTTGTCAATGACACTTATTGACTTATATGCCATCCACAACACTCTGGTTTTTTCAGAAATCACCAATCAAGGCACATTAATGACTGTCGAAGAATTATTTTATCTTGGCAGAAATTTTGAGTATAGTTTCAAAGAAGCTATTTCTTTAGGGGACACTGATTCATTTTTAGACTATTGGGCTCCTCGTGGAAACATCTCCTTTGGAATCTTGGTGGAATTTCCAAAAAAACACTGCGTTCAAACAAACTTTACCTTCTCAGAATTTCTCAGTTTAACACTCATTGAACATGAAAACATCATTCTTTTTTCCCCAATTGGCGTTCAACAGTCCTGTATTTCCCTCGAAGTCTCCAATGATGGTTTTAAAACGTACGGAGTTATCAGTTCTTTGACATGTATAAACACGTCATCATCCTGGTTTTCTTGCTAGGTTTGGGATACGCATCATGCGGTTCTCCGTATATTGTTCAATTTTCTGATGAACATATTACGTATCCACCAGGTGACCCAAAACTTGCAGCCATTTCACATCCTGATATTATTAATCGGTTGGAATATGGTATAAGTAAATTACTTTGTCCGGGTAAGTCCCTTAAATCGGTTGAAAAGGCGACAAAGTTTGTTATCGAATCCGATTTTGTAAAAAATATTGCGTCAGAATACGGAATTTCCATAGCTTCAAATGTGTTGGATTTTGTTGCCGACCAGTTTCCAAAAGTCTTTTCAGATTCGCTTTCTCCAGATGCATTAGGATATGGTGGTACTAAGCTCGCAATGGAATCGATTATTGGTACTGCGGTTTCTTCTGAATACACCTGCGATTCACTGGAGAATGCCGCACGCCTATACTATACTTACGGGCGTGATGACTATCAGTCGGATGTCTGCAGTAAACATAATTCAATCAAGGAATTACTCGCCATTCTTAAGACGGCTAAACGAGTACCAAGCCTCTCGGCGGTCTCATTATCCCAAGAGCTTAAACCATATTTTATTGATATTTTTTCGAGAGATGAATACATCGGTAATCTTGTAAGAGAACGAAAAACCGATAGAGTTTCAGCGTTGAAACGCCTAGTAGATGGACTTGACAAGTCTCGACTATGCCACGAATCCGTTGGTGATTATATACCGACACTCATTAAAATGGCAAATTTGGACTCACCCCTCTTCTTTCCACTCTATGATTCCTTAAAATCATTCAAAGAGTCTTGTCCCTTTGTGAGTTCTAACTATATTCTCGACAGAATTGAGAATGGTACTGCGTATTTCACAAATGGTTCTATGTCAGTTCCATTGGTCCAAATATCACAAACCACATCCAACGATAGAGTTCTTGAATATTTACCATTAACATTCTCAGTGAATTTATCGGGTCCAGTTCCTCTAAATGGGGATGACCATTCGTTTGAATCACTCGTTTTAGATGATACGACTAATTCAAAATCGTTGAGTTTCAGTATGTTGTCTTTCATAGTTCTTGCTGGTATCTTGGCTATTGGATTGTGGGTTCGTGCTAAGGACAATTAGTATATTGGTTTTGTTGCTTGGGACTTCTTTTGCAGACACGAGTTTACTCGTAGACCAATTATTTTGGGACCCCCTCTTGGCTTACGATTATGCTTCGCGACTCGCGTCCCATCCAGAAATTCCTGTGTTTAGGACTTCTGAAGAATTGGGTTTGGATGGCGACGCAAAAGTAAAATATACAGCCCTCCACGAAAGTCTTATTCAGCTCAGACACGTCCGTAGTGAAACTGTTCTTTTGTCAAAGGAAGTTCAATTAAATGCGATTAAGATGCAACGAAAAATTCCCTTCATCGTGAATTTGGTCTTAGGAGTTTTTGGGAAAGGTTTCAGGAATCAATTGATGGATTTGGTAACTACTGAATCTGACTTGAAACTCCTACACTCTACAGTGTTTAATCATGATCTCTTCAGTATTCTCAATGACCTTGAATCTTCAGAAAAACTCTCAGAATTTTCAAGTTATGTTGCTCTTCCAAATGGCGTTACATATATGGACTTACAACTTAGGGCCGCCAACGAACGGGCGGTTTCAAATTATTCACCATTTCTGGTTTTACCGTTCCCTAGGGAGCCAGCATGTTCATTTTCAACAGTAGAAGGGGAAATAACCATTCCAAAATATGTTGCTGATGACTCCTTCTCCCAAATTACGTCGATGTGCGTACCAAATACTTTTTATGAAAAAGATCAACTTGAAGAGGTTTTGTTCATTTGGGGCCCCCACTGGAATGATTTTAATAGACGACTTAATTTATTGGAAGACTTGGGCAATTACATTACGATTGTTTCCGATGAGACTGGAAAAACTGAATTAATTGCAATGGAAAAACTCCAATTGGCACAGTCTTTGGTTACACAGCTCGATTCACTTAGTAACACCCTGAATGATTCATCTGTTTCAAACGCCATTTTACAAATTTCTTCTTCGTCCCAGCTTTCCGCAGATACAACTTCATTTGACTTTTCTGGGGCATCCATTGCCTATGAGGGAATGTTAACTGATTTCTTATTGGCGCGGGAATCACTCAGTCTTGGTGACCAATTTACAAATTATCAACGAGTTGTATCTACATACGGTTACTTGAATTCACTCGTCTCTTCATCACTTTTTCAAATAAATCGATACATTACAATTATGGAGGACCTGTGCCTCCAATACAATAGTTTCTGTAGTTTTGAAGGAACTCCCTCTGAACGGCTTCTTGAAACAGCTCAACACTTTATTGAAGTTAGAGCAAATTACCTTGAAGATGGCGGGAGGCTTGATGAGGCGTATAACTTAAAATTAACATTAATTAAGTCCAAACTTACAATAATTGAAACTACACTTTTCAAAATTGAAGAATATGTAAGCCCAACTCAAATCATAAATTACAAAGATGAGTTGATTGGATTTCAAAAACGAATTATGCTAAATAGTAAAACCCCTGTTAGTTCCACCATCCTTGAACTCCTCTTATTTGATATTCAAAATTTTCAAGAACAAATTTCTGGAGAGTTTTTTAAAGAATTTCGGAACGATGCGCTTCGTATTAAATCTGAACTTCTTAGTCTATCTCAATCTCTTCAAAAACTTGGTGAAGTAATTTTAGTTGAAAACCGAGAAATTTCAATCTTTTCAAATCCCATTGAAGATATTCTTTATTATTTGTCCCGACAGGAACTAGTATCTGACTTAAAACTAAAGTATTCACAAATTTTAGGAGACCTAAGTTCTAATATTCCGTCCAATTCAATTTGTTCTCCAAAACTTCCAGTTTTGGGGGAACCATTCCAAGTGAACTGTATAACATTAATCAACAATACATGGGGAGTTTCACTAGATTCGGCAAGTTCAGTACTATCGCTTCCATATCTCCCGTCCCATCTAGATTCTCAAAATTTTGCAGGGGATGTGTCACATCTAAAATCTGTTAGTTTTTCAGAAGGTACGACCCGACTAAATTTAAAAGATGTTTCAGGTCCCCTTTTCTTTAATATAACATACTCTTCTTACTTCAACCCGGCTCGGACTACATGTTCATTTACTTCAATTGATATTAGTGCTGATTTTGAATGTATTTTTTCCGCAGAGTGTTCTACGGAGAAAGCATACGTCACCTTATTACATCCGTTCAGTGGTAGGAAAATGATTTCAGAAGCGGAATACTATTTCAATGGTTCTCATATCTTTGTGGAAATTCCTTGCAACAAAGTATACAACACTGTATTTAGTGGGCCCTCTATTGAAGTGGTTGATGGGACAGATTCAATTACTAACCTCATCAATGATACTGTCGACTTCACCCTCAATACCCATCTAAGTGATACAAACCAAACAATCTCAATTGGTGTATCGTTAGAACCTTTCGAGTCACAAAAACTTCAATTACCCTCGACTATACTCGAAGATGTTCCATCAGACGAAATTTCAAATCCAACATCAATATTAAATGAATCTCAACTTTTGGGTTACTCGAGTTACCGTGATGCTGCAAGAAATATTTTTTCTAATGCCATGTATTCTGAATTTGGGTGTGTTGAAAAAAACATAATAACAAAAGTCAAAAAATCTTACAATTTCCCCACACCGTCCTGTATGCAATTAACACAGCTTCAAGATGCCAAATCTCTCTTTGAAAGAGACGAATTTGAAGCCGCAGTAAAAAAATATCTTGAAATACGTGATACATCGGGGCTGGAAGTATTTCTTGCAAAATCACTGCAGTACAAAGATCGTGCCGAACAAATGATTGGACGCTTGAATTCCCTGAATGCGTTGTCTTCTCGGCTTGCCTCCCCATATGTTGAAAAAGCCCAACTAGCTTACGATAATCAAGACTATATTACCTCACTCTACTATTCCCACTATGCTTTTTTGAAATCAACCATTAATCTCGGAATTGATTTCAGAGTCGTAGTTGCAATTGCAATCATCGCCTATGGTATTTACTCCAATAAAAATAAGAAAGAAGAAGAACTGCTTTAATCAGGAATATACACTAAGAAAAACCAAAACTACGAATCCAATGAAAGTTACAATTAATTCGGGTGTAAACAAACTTTCATGAACTTCCTTTCCAACCATCGTTTCTTTCAAATGAAGCAAAATTCCCAAATATGCAAGTGGAACGGACCATGAAAATAAGCCACCCCTCTCAATTGCATACATTGTATACAAAATAATTGTTGATGCCCCAGACATTGCAATTGCAATTTCTACCACATCTTTGTACTGACTGAGATTTTCCTTATGAGCTATTCCAGCAATTTGCAGTTCAGTGAATCTTTTACAAAAAACAAGATATGTTGCAAAGAAGAAAACTCCAAGATAAAACCAAGCTGTTATTTCAATACCTGCTGCAAAGCACCCCGCAAAAGCCCTTATGACAAATCCGGTTGCTATTGTGAATGCGTCAATAATGGCTCGTTTTTTCAAGCAAAATGTGTAAATCATCATTAAACTGAAATATCCTAAAACCAAGTTGGTGACTCCATTCCCTGCAAGTCCCCCAAAATAAATCGCTAGTGTGAACAACAGAACCCCAAAAGCCAAGGCACTCAGTGTACTGATTTGTCCACTTGCCACCGGTCTATCTTTTTTCTTTGGATGTAATTTGTCCTTATCCCTATCTTTCAAATCATTCAAAACATAAACCGAACTTGCAATGAATCCAAATGCAAAAAATGCCAATATGATGTTTGAAAGACTTTCAGAAAGAAGTGCTCCTGCCAACAGGGGTCCGGCAAAAACAATCGATGCCTTGTACCATTGCTTCAATCGCATTTCCTTCAGGTAGTTCAGTATCACTAAAAACTTAACAAAAAGAAATTAAAAAACCCCGCTATGCGGGGAATTTGTGATGGTGGTAACTTTAGAAGCCGCCCATTCCACCCATGTCAGGCATTCCTCCGGGTGGACCACCGCTGCTAATTTTACTCGCTGCAATGACATCATCAATCTTGAGTATCATCATGGCTGCTTCGCTTGCACTCTTCAATGCTTGCTTCTTAACCTTTGCCGGTTCAATTACTCCGAGGTCAACCATATTCTTGGTTTCTCCACTGAATACATCAATACCAACACTTTGTTTTCCTGCACCATGTTCACTCTTCGCTTTGACGAGCAAGTCGATTGCATTTAGTCCGGCGTTGTCTGCGAGACTTCTTGGAATTATATCCATTGCTCTAGCAAATGCTTCAATTGCTAACTGCACACGACCTCCAACATGAGTTGCCATCTTGTTGAGTCCAATACCAACTTGAATTTCTGTTGCGCCCCCTCCCGGGACAATTTTTCCGTCATCCAGTGCCGTTGCAAGTACTTTGAGTGCATCTTTTAGTGATCTCTCGGCCTCATCAGCAACATGGTCAGTTCCACCTCGAATAAGAATTGTTACTGCCTTTGGGTCTTTGCACCCCTCGATAAAAGTCATTGCTTCACCCGCAATCTTCTTTTCCTGAACTTTTTTTGCATATCCAAGGTCCTTTTCTTTCAAGTCACGAATGTCCGTAACTATCTTGGCGCCAGTTGCATTTGACAACGCGGTCATATCACTCTTCTTAACTCGTCTTATTGCTGTTACTCCATCCTTTGCAAGTAAGTGTTGGGCGAGGTCATCAATTCCTTTCTGACAGAAAACGACATTTGCACCAACATTCCTTATCTTTGAAACCATTTTCTTTATCATTTCTTCTTCTTTGTCTAAGAAGGCTTCAATCTGCTCGGGTGAAGTAATTTGAATCTGTGCATCCGTTTCTGGTTCTTTGACTTCGAGTGCAACATTCAATAGTGTAATCTTTGCATCCTCAATGAGGCTTGGCATTCCATTGTGGACTCGCTCCTTATCAAGGACAATTCCATCAATTAATTTGCTATCTTCAAGACTACCGCCGGCCTTCTTTTCAATTTTAATATCATCGACATCAGACACTTTACCGTCTTCAGCAACTCTTAGAACGGCCTTAACTGACAAGTTTGCTAAGTGGTCAATTCCCGATTCAGTTCCACGACCATTCATACTGGTTCTTGAAATTTTTATCAAGAGTTTCGTATCTTGAGCAGTTACTGGCATTGCCAAAGTATCAACAATTTTCATTGCTTTCTCTGCAGCCACTTTATAACCTTGGGCAATTATTGCCGGGTGAATATCCTGATCGAGTAAGTCTTCAGCTCTCTTCAAGAGTTCCCCTGCCAAAACTGTCGCAGTAGTTGTTCCGTCTCCAACTTCGTCTTCTTGAGCCTTTGCAACTTCAACAATCATCTTAGCTGCAGGATGTTCAATATCCATTGTTTCAAGAATGGTTACGCCGTCATTTGTAATTACAACGTCACCTAAACTGTCTACAAGCATCTTATCCATCCCTCTTGGGCCCAAAGTGCTTCTAACTACTTCTGAGACGGCCTTAGCAGCCATAATGTTTATGCGCTGTGCGTCTCGTCCTAATATCCTTTGTACATTTTCCGGCATAATTATTACCGGTTGTCTTGCTTCTGCCATTTTATCACCATATACTAATCCATATTAGTTGGAAAGCGGTTGTTTAAAAACTTAATCAAAATCAACATCATCTAGTTTCTTAGCAAAAACTGGTTCCGCACCAAGTACCTCCGAGACATTTTCAAGGTTTTTTAGACGCGCAGGTCCTGATTTGAAACTAATCAATATTGTTTTCTTTTTCTTTATTGCCAAATCAAAAGGTGCTTTCCCTATGAATGCTCGCTTTATCTCAGGACTTTCATATGCAGGCATGCTAACAATCTTTTCTCCAAAAATTTCAATGAGTCGTTCAGCAACTTCTTCACCGGGTGCACTTCCCCCCTCATATTTTCTAATCATTTCAACACTAACTCCGAGAAGTTTGGAAAGTGTCAAACGACTCATACCAACCTTATCCATTGCTGGACGCAAGTTCTTAATTGGTATTTTAATTCCTCCGCGGTCTGCTATTGATACAGCATCCCCTTTCACAACTTTCACAAATGTTTCCTCCCTCATTACGGGAATGCCATAGCGAGTGTAAATTACATTTTCTCGAAGAAGGTCTTTACCCCTTTCACTTATTACTACTGGCTCGGCGCCAACAACTGATGCGCATTTTTGAATTGTTTCTGCGAATTCTTGACTAACACTCTCAATATTGTGAACGACTTTGATTAGATATGCCTTGTCTGAAGCATATGCGATGTCGAATGCTCGAGATTTCTCATCACGAACTTCTGCAATCTTCCCAGTTTTTTTCAAACGGTCTATTAGACCCACATCTTTGGTGCACATCAGACTTTTATAGAACCCGACCACTGTTATTTTATGCACCCCTCGGAAGCGAAATTAATGAATTTGTTGAAGCTTGCAAAGACGGCCAAGGCTTCACAGCTCGTCAATAAACTCGACATGAATGTCGGTGTAATTGGCAGGGTTGCATATAGTTTGAGTGAAAAAGGATTTCTTACTCTTGAAAAAACTGAAGAATCTAAGCTTCAATTGACCAAAGAAGGGAAATCTGTGAAGAAAAATGGGCTTCCCGAGCGACTACTATTAGAATTACTCCCCCAACCCCTTGAATCTCTTCAAAAGGATAGGCTCGCACTTAATTGGGCACTGAAACGAAAATGGGTTGAAATAAAAGGAAATAATGTAACTGCGGTATTAAAAACCCCTCCAAAAACTAGGGAAGAAACTCTTCTCGAGAAATTTAAAGAATTGAAATTCGAAGACCCTGAGTTAACTTTACTGAAAAAGCGAAAATGGGTTGAAACAAAAAAAACAATTGACTATGTTTTAACATTGACAGATGAGGGAAAAACCACGAGCGTTAAGGAAAAGGTAACTCAAGTTACACCTGACATGTTAATGGGAAAAAAATGGAAAACCTTGGATTTTCAAAGCTTCTCTCCTAATACATCGGTCCCAAATTTTTATGCGGGACGTTTTCACCCACTGACTGATACCATCGAAAAAGTAAGGAGGGTTTTCCTAGACATGGGATTTACTGAATCTGAAGGACCATATATCACGAGCTCTTTTTGGTGTTTTGATTCGCTCTTTGTTCCTCAAGACCATCCGGCACGTGAAATGCAAGACACATTCTATTTAGATGGGACAATTGACTTACCACCAGTTGCAGAAAAAGTTGCAAGTATTCATGAGCAATTTTGGGGTAATTGGGATGACGAGGAATCAAAAAAGAAAGTTCTCCGAACTCATACCACTGCAGTATCAGCTAAAATATTGACTGAGACGAAGCCTCCCGCAAAAGTTTTTCAAATTGGTAGAAGTTTCAGAAATGAAACTGTCGATTACAAACACGGTGCAGAATTTTATCAAGTTGAAGGTATTGTAGTTGATGAGGATGCAAACTTCAATAATCTTATTGGTTACCTGAAAAACTTCTTTGGTAAGCTTGGAGTTCCAAAAATCCGAATACGTCCAGGATATTTCCCATACACAGAGTTGTCTGCTGAGGTGGATGTTTGGTTCGAACACAAAAAGTCGTGGCTTGAATTGGGTGGTGCAGGAATATTCAGACCCGAAGTAGTCAAACCACTTCTTGGTGAAGATATTCCGGTCCTTGCATGGGGTCTTGGCCTTGAGAGAATTGCCATGATGAATTATGGAATTAATGATTTCCGGGAGCTCTACAAGAGCAATCTAAAAACACTTAGGAATAGGAGGTCTTTGATATGATAATTGAAGTTTCATTCGAGGAATTGTCCAAACTCTTAAAGACTAAAGTTACTCTCGAACAAGTAATTAAAGGCTTAGATATGCTGGGTACTCCTATTGATGATGTCGATGGCGACTTACTAAGAGTTGAGGTATTTCCGAATCGTATTGACATGTTGAGTCCCGAAGGGCTTTCTCGTTCACTCGATGGTTTTCTCGGTGGTGAAACGGGATATCCACTGTGGAAAATGAAACCGAGTAAAGTTGAAGCTAGTGTAAGTTCAACAATCCGACCATTTGTTAGTTTTTCAACGGTTACAGGTGCTTCTCTTTCAGAAACTGCAGTTCAAAATCTAATGCAGATGCAGGAAAAACTTCATACAACGGTTGGGCGAGATAGAAAGAAATTCAGTATTGGTGTTTATGATTTAGATTTAATTAAACCCCCAATCGTTTTCAAGGAACTTCCACTAAAAGAAATTCAGTTCCGCCCCCTCGATGAGAATTCAGATATGACTGGTAAAGAAATCCTTGAATCAACTGAAAAGGGAAAAAAATATGCGCACTTAGTTGGGAATATGGCCCCAGTCTTAATGGATGACAGTAAGCGAATTCTTTCAATGCCACCAATAATTAATGCTGATTTTTGTAAAGTCACTTCCAATACAACTAATTTCTTAATTGATTCAACTGGAACTTCTGAAGGAACTAACCAAATGGTTGCAATTGTGGCTACGGCTCTTGCAAGGCGCGGAGGCTCAATTGGGGTAGTTATGCCGGGTCCAACATATCTGCCTCGACGAATAAAGGTTGATTTGAAGTACTTGAAAAAAATTACTGGACTCGAAATTAACAAAGGAACTTTGGGTCGACTTCTCGAGAAAATGAGGCTGGGTTATGATGGGGATATTTTGGTGCCCCCGTACAGAACAGATATCTTTGGACCTATTGACATTGCCGAAGATCTCGCCATTGCATATGGATATGAAAAATTTGAAGGGGAACTTTCACCTACATATTCTACTGGAAAACCTCTAAAATCAAATGAACTCAACAACGAATTGCGAAAACTTTTAGTTGGTTTTGGATTCCTTGAATTAAAGACTTTTATGTTGACTTCCCCAAAAATTCTCAAATTATCGGGAGGGTACAAACTTAAAGTTAATAATTCCAAGAGCCGTGAATATTCTGCTTTGAGGCAGAGCATATTGCCAGGAATGTTCGATGTTCTAGCTTTCAATAAAAATGCCGATTATCCCCAGCGCGTGTTTGAAGTTGGCTCCGTATTTACTCCGGATGAGGAACCTCGAATTGCAGGAATGATTGCGCACAAGAATTCAAGCTTCTCAGAAATAAAATCTGTAGTTGACAGGCTTGTTTCAACCATTTCAAAGTCACCAGAGTGGGTATCTGGAGAGCATCCATTCTTTATGGAGGGACGCGTCGCAGTATCTGATATCGGTGTATACGGCGAGGTTAAACTCGATATTTCTGAAAAACTTGGAGTTCCGATTTCAGCATTTGAAATAAATCCACGTAAGTTATCGCTTCAAGAAAGGATTTTATAGTGAGTCGCTGTAGTATTTGGTGGATAAATTCGATATTTCCGTCTCTTTGTTAATATCCGCTACTGTTGGTGCTGGTGTTTTTGCCATGCCGATTTTAGCCAAAGAAGTCGGATTGATGTCGGTGTTTGTAATTACATTGGCATTTGCCTATATGCTTGGACTTGGCTACCTCATAATTGAATTATTCCCGGGAACGGTTGAAGAAGAAGTTGAAAGAACTCTCGGAGAACGTGGAAGACAAATTCTCGTTATTGCGGAGATATCAATTGTCTTACTTGCCCTCGTGTCCTACGCCTTTGGTCTAAAAGTTCATCTCGGCGTTTCTGACTTAGTTCTGCTGTCAATTTTACTAATTCCCCTCCTACTTGAATTACATTTTCCAGCGAACTTCACGACTTTTGTTGCATTCTTTACACTCGCATTTGTATCGCTTCTTTCTCTTGTAACAATACCTCAAATGGAGCTCCCAATTCACCTATTTATTACTAGTTCAGTTAGGGATACTGCACTTTCAACGGGAGCTGCTGCAGCCGCAGCCCCCCCACTCATGGGATATGCATCAGTAATTCCACTACTCTTAGTTTCACTCTTTGCATTTTATGGCCACAATATGATTCCAAGAATCCGCAATATTATGAGGAATAAAATTGCAACTAAAAAGGTGTTTTACATGGCACTCGCCATTGTCTTCCTCCTTTACTTACCCTTCACAATATCAGTATCAGGTGTTGGAGTTTCAGAACTCGCCACAAAATTCCTTGCAGAAATGTTCACAAACCCCCTCGCATCACTTATCGACTTATTTGCCGTAATAATCTTCTACACATCATTCATTATCTTTGGACTCCATCTTATGAACGATTTTACTAATAAACAAAAAGGATTGGGTCTCGTAGTTGGTGGAACATTTATTCTATATTTCTTCGCGTCACTTCTTGGTGCACCATTCCATGTCCTCATTGCAGCGGCTGGTCTCGGTGTAACTATCTACGCATTCCTTGTAGCCTTGTCGGCATTCCTTAGCAAAAAACTATTCCCAGTTCCACAGTTGATAATGGGATTAACCGGACTGATGTGGTTGATTCTTTTGATTCAACTCCTTTAGTTTTGGAAACAGTTTTAATTATTTCTGCTAAATGAAGTTGTGGTATTTGGACAAATTACATCTCTTGCACTTGTTGATGCGATAAATCCTTGCACGCTTGCAATACAGGCACTTTTACTCTCAGCACTCGTTTTGACGAAGAAGCGCCGCGAAGTCCTTATCTCCGGTTTACTTTTCACATTCACAATTTTAGTTATGTACGCGCTCTATGGATTCGGAGTCCTTCAAATCATATACGCATTTGGAATTGAAGCCCAAGTTAGAATGATACTCAAAGCACTTCTTGTAATTATGGCGATAGTTGAAATCAGGGCATACTTTTCACATAAAGAAGGGTTTGCTTCAATGGAGATGCCAATGGCCCTGCGTCCAATTACAAAAAAAATACTTCAATCTGTTGACAACCCATTAACTGCAATTCCAGTTGCAGTTCTCGCATCAATACTCCTTTTGCCCTGTTCTTCGGGTCCGTACATTGCGGCACTTGCAATCTTGGCAAACTTTGAACTCACTCTCAGAATCCCTCTATTAATTTACTATAATATACTCTTCACCCTTCCGATGTTTGCAATAACATTTATATCGGTTTTTGGAACGAGTCCAAAGAAAGTAATGAAATTCAAGGAAAAGTACATTAGAGAACTGCACCTCATTGCAGGACTCTTACTGCTTGCAGTATTATTTATGGTGTAATTATGAACAAAAACTATGTCTTCGTGGTTATTGGAATCATCTTAGCGATACTAGTCACTTCTTCAAAAACCACGTCAGACAACCCGTTCGATTTTGAAGAAACGAACCACGAAAGCACAGTCTACTTAGTTTATTCAGTATCTTGCCCCCACTGCCACGAATTAGCGGAATATCTCCAATTGAAGGACTTAAGTGTAAATATTGTACCCACAGCAAATGGATGGGCAATCCATGATTTGTTAGCACTTAATGGGATTACTTGGAATTATGGGGTACCAATTCTTGTAGGAATTTCGGACACTGTGATGGCAGTTGAAGGATATCCTAGTGAATCCCAAATTCAAGACGGATTCTTTGGTGGGAGTGATTTTGAACAAGAACTTTGCACATCACAAAATGGGGTTCTAATTGGTGAACCATACGAATTTTGCAAACTCCCAAGCGGATTTATTTTAGGCAACCAGCACGCAATCGACCACATTATTGATTATTGTACTGAAAATGTGTGCAGAACGGTTTAGTTAGATTTTTGGTCAATCCCGCAAAGTGGGATGAATGGGACCGAAGGGATTTGAACCCTCGACCACTAGCTCCCAAAGCTAGCATGCTAGCCAAACTACACTACGGTCCCACCGTCTCAGAGACTCTTGACCAAAACGAGAATATATATGTTTCAATTTTGATACGTTCTAATGATTAATATCCAAAACCTTGCAGAAACGCTGAAATCCGCTGAATCATCCCTCAAAACTCAAGGATATGTTCAAAAACTGAGAAGCCCATTCAGAATCCTAATTTCAACCATTCTTAGTGCTCGTACTAAAGACGAGGTAACTGAAAAAGTTTCCAATTCACTGTTTTCCGAAATCTCAACAGTCCAAGACCTCAATAATTTGAACGAACTCAAACTCCAAAAAATCATTCGCCCAATTGGTTTTTACAAAACCAAGGCAAGAATGCTCAAGGCAACAGCCAAACAATTAATTGAGGAATACAACGGTAAGGTTCCAGAAACAATTGATGAACTCGTCAGACTTCCTGGAGTCGGCAGAAAAACTGCTAATCTCGTGGTTTCAGTTGCCTTTGGAAAACCCGGAGTATGTGTAGACACTCATGTTCACAGAATCTGTAATAGATGGGGTCTCTTCGAGACAAAAACACCAATTAAGACAGAAATGGCTATTCGACACAGGATTCCGGAAAATCTCTGGTCAAAACTAAACTCTGTTCTGGTTCCCTTTGGAAAAGAAACTTGCAAGCCAATTAGCCCACTCTGTACAAAATGCCCACTTAGTAACCAGTGCCCAAAACTCGAAGTTAAAGTTCATCGATAATTAACTCATTATCAATTTCCCAATTCCCAGCGTCTTATTGGTTTTAAGGATACTCTCGTCTCTGTCTCCACCAAACACCGCCCTTATTGCATCAATATTGTCTGGAACTACGATGGATTCTTGGTGTATTGCTTGAGTCAAGTAAATCTCCCTGCTCGTCGTTGTAAATCCTTTGAAAATCACATTCTCAAAGATGTCCCCCCTAATTCTTATATCTCGTCCAAAGTCCATTATTTGGGCAGTGGATTTGAACCCAAGGCGTGGATCTGCTAAAAGGATTCGCGGTTCAGCATCCATTAACTCGAGCAGTTCTTCATGGTCGATTGCATTAATTGTTTCAATAAATACATCGTGGACATGCATCAACGTTGTCGGTACCTTATACGCCGTGGTATTAATTGGAACATCCAAAACCGTTTTCAAGTCAGGTGCATGATGTGACAGTCCAATTGGGTCTGGAACAATTGCATCAATTGGCCCCTTCTTGTATTCTTTAGGGTCTGCTGCACGTCGTATCAGGGCGACCTTCACTCTTCGAATGCCTAACCCATCATTTACGAGGTGCAACAATCTGGCGAGCCCTGTCGTGTTGCAGCTCACAACTCTGACATGGCGTTGGTTTTGTGCTTGATTAAAATTTGAATGTGCATTGAACGACACCCCGATATCGCTTTTCTCTGAACCTTGGTAGATTGCAGGAACTTTTGCAGGAACATAATACGTGTCTTTGTTTTCTCGACCCTTCCCTTTTGGTGCACAGTCAACAACTATGTCAACAGCTTCTATGAGGTCTTTTACAGTGCCTTCGGATTCAGTACTACCAAACCTCTCTTTATCCATACAGAAAAGTTTGTGCCCTCGTTGTTTAGCAATTTGAACTCCATAATCGAGACTATTCTTTGTTACACCCACTAGCTTCATGTCCTTTTGCAAGCCAACTGCATCCGCGACTCGCCGCCCTATTGTCCCATATCCGACTATTCCCACCCGTATCATTTCATCACCGAGTAATACAAAGTATTACACCTCTATAAAACAGTTCCCAAAAAACATATAGTAGCCGCGGACTATTTTCAGCATGGCTTCACTAATGGTTGTAATTGATTGGCTCAATACTTACCTTGACATTTCAAGTGTTCAAGATGACCAATCAATTAATGGATTGCAAGTTCAAGCATGTGAAGACATAAACAATATAGCTCTTGCAACTGACGCATCAATCAGTGTTTTTCAGAAGGCAAAGGCAGACCTCTTACTTGTTCATCATGGACTCTATTGGAAAAACTTGAGCCCAGTTATTGCGGGTGAGATGTATCAACGCGTCAAATACTTACTAGAAAACAAAATGAGTCTTTATGCCGCGCATCTTCCACTTGACAAACACCCAGAAGTCGGAAACAATGTGAGATTAATTGAAGCACTTGGATTCACCCCACAACCAATTGAAAACAGCATCTGCTACAAGGCGGATGTAAATACTTCATGGGATAAACTCCTCAATAAAGCAACTTCATTAAACAAACCTAGTTTTACTGCAAATTTCGGTCCAAAAGACATTGAAGAAGTCACAGTTTGTACAGGAATGGGAACAAATATGCTGTTTGAACTGAAACCCAACGCGACATTTATTACTGGTGAATTCAATCACTATGGATACCATTACGCCCTCGAGAACAAAATAAACGTCATTGCACTCGGACACTATTTTACTGAAACCTTTGGGATAAAGGCACTCGGAGACAAACTCAAAGACAAATTCAAGTTAAACACGGAGTTCATTGACCTTCCCACTGGTCTTTAACAACTCCAGAGTCCTGAATCTCGCTTAAATTTATCCCTTTACAATATTTACATGAAGAAACCCCTTATTATTGGTAATCATCACGTTTCTGGAGATTATCAGGATGTTAAGAATCCCTTTGATTCAGCAGTTGTAGGCTCCGTTGTGTCCGCTAACAAAGAACAAACTAAGCGCGCAATAGATTCGTCGCTTGTGGCGTTCAAAAAATTCAAATTTTCTAAGATTGAAGATAGGAGAGAAATGTTAACTCAGCTATCTAATTGGGTATCAAAAAACAAGAAGAAGCTTGCCGAGACTATGTCGAGGGAAAGTGGAAAGCCTCTGAACCATTGTAATTCTGAAGTTCATGGTACTGCCGAACGATTAAGTGTTGCAGCTACCGAAGTATTTTTGAAGAAAGGTGAGACCGTTCGAACCAAGTCAGTTCTTGCAACAGTTCTAAGAGAACCTCTCGGAGTTATTTCTGCAATTGGACCTTTCAACTATCCATTCTTCACTTTAATTTCAAAGGTGGCTCCAGCAATTGCTGCAGGAAATGCAGTTGTTGCAAAACCAGCAAGTGATGACCCATTAGTCTTCATGGAGTTCGCAGACGCTGCAAGAGAAATTCTTCCTGAAGGGGTACTAAATGCAGTTACGGGTTCTGGGACTCGTGTGGGTGGTGAACTAGTTACAAATCCAATTCCAAAGATGGTGGCGTTTACTGGAAGCTATGAGGTTGGTGACTGGATTTCCAGAAACGCTGGGATGAAGAAACTCCAACTTGAGTTGGGTGGAAAAGCTCCGGCAATTGTTTTACCAGATGCAAATCTTGAACTCTCTGCAAAGGAAATTGTCAAAGGTTCACTAACTCTCTCTGGACAGAGATGTGATGCGATTTCAATTGTAATGGCCCATGATGAAGTCAAAGAAGAACTAACTGAATTAATTGTTAAGGAAACAAAGAACTGGGTTGCTGGTAACCAATTAAAGAAGGGAGTTGAAGTTGGACCACTTGTGAATCACAAGGCAGTCCTATCCGTAAGAGGGCTTGTGGACGATGCAATTTCCAAGGGCGCGATTCCATTAACTGAATATAAGGTTGAAGGAAACGTGGTTCATCCACTTGTTCTTGATAAAGTTCATGAGAACATGAAGGTTTCTACTGAAGAAACATTTGGCCCGATTATTCCAATTATGCAGTTCAAAGACTTAGACTGGTTACTCGAGTTCTTCAATGCACTTCCCTACAGACTTGATTCCTCAGTCTTTACAGAGAATGCAAGAAAAGTCTTTTACATTGCACGTAGACTTGAAGAAGGTTCAATACACATAAACGAGGCACCTTTCCATGGACTCGGAGTTTTCCCATACGGAGAATCCCCAGGTGCAGGAATGGGGAGAGAAGGTATTGTAACTACAATGAATGAGATGACTACTCTTAAGACCGTTGTGTGGAATCTATACTAATCCACGCCCGTCGGTCTTTTTTTTCAATTTTATAAGGGGTAACTGCTTTAGTATTTTCTAAGAAAATTAATGTTGCATAATTGCTGTTTTTTTTAGCTTCAAAAAACTCCTCAGTTGCCTTGATTTTAGGATTTTTTTCAAATATCTGTTTAATTTTTGAAGGCGTCAAATTATCAAAAAACTTGACTTGCTTTGCATAAGTAATTCCTCTAATTGGTCCCCCCGACTCTTTCATTAATATTTCATCACCCTGTTTTATTCGACCAAATGGGAGTGACTTTAATTTCGAAAATCGACTATCAACCGTCTTCTCCCCTGATAAAATTAGTTCCAAGAATTCCTTATGGAATACGGCGATGTGTTTTGCCATGAGTATCTAAAAAGCGTATTTTTTTATACATCCCTATTCTTGATACGGTGTGGTTAGCAACGCTTTTTGCTGTTAGTAACTCCCAAAGTAGGTGGCCTTATGGAATCGAATAATAAATTGAAATTATACAATACACTTAGCCGGAAGATTGAAGACTTCAATCCAATCAAAAAGGGAAAAGTTGGAATGTATGTATGTGGACCGACTACCTACGATAAAAGTCATATTGGACATGCTCGAACATATATCTTCTTTGATTTCTTTAGGAGATTTTTAGAGTTCAAAGGAAATAAAGTGAAACTAATCATTAACTTAACCGATGTCGATGACAAAATCATTAAGGCGGCGTCAAAATATGACAGTTGGCAGGTTGTTTCAGACAGGTATTCACGATACTTCTTTTGGATGCTTGATACCTTAAAAATTAAGCCACCATACAGTTTTCCTCAAGTAACAAGTCACATGCAAGAAATTATTGAATTAGTCCAAACACTTATTGACAAAGAATTTGCATATGAACTGAAAGATGGAATTTACTTCAGTATTGATAAACTTGAAAATTATGGAAAACTTAGTAAAGTGAATCTTGGCGACCCAACGATTGCAAGAATTGAAAAGACTCCGGGTAAGAAAAATCCCGCAGACTTTGCGCTTTGGAAATTCAAGAAAGTTGATGAACCGTATTGGTACGCACCTTTTGGTGAAGGGAGACCGGGGTGGCATATTGAGTGTTCCGCAATGAGTAGTAAATATCTTGGGACGAATTTTGATATTCACGGTGGTGGGGCTGATCTAATATTTCCTCACCATGAGAATGAAATTGCCCAAAGTGAGGCTGCTTTTGGGATTAAGAAGTGGGTGAATTACTGGGTGCATGTTGCATTCCTCACAATTGCCAAAGAAAAGATGAGCAAGTCCCTGAAAAACTTTGTCGGAATTGACCAACTGCTTGACACATTCTCTCCGGAGATCCTACGGTATTATTTGCTTAGTGCTCATTACCAAACACAGCTTGATTTTACATGGGACAAGATGAAGAAAGCTCGTGAACAGTGGACGCGTGTTGTTCGTGCTTGGTATGATGTTGTTCAACGAACTGAAAGAGAAATTTATGGCCAGGAAGATGTATCAAATGAAATTGAAACAGAATTCAATAGGATGATTGAATCCTTAAACAATGATTTGAAGACTCCAGAAGCCTACAAACATATTCATTTCTTGGCATCCCTTGTTTTGTCCAATGATATCAATAAAAAATCTGTTGATGTCGCACATGAGGCCCTTTCTAAAATATCAGAAATCTTTGGAATTCTTCCAGAAAAGTCGTGGACCGGGAAAGAACTTAGACTCGCCGAAGAACTTGCTGAACTAAGAGAAGATCTTAGAAAAGGAGAACGATTTGACCTAAGTGATTCAATCCGAACCAGACTAAAGGATGAAGGAATTAAAATTGAAGATACAAAAGAAGGACCAAGAGTTAAGTTTGTCTAACAGAAGGGGTTTCACCCCTTTCTAAACCCCCTTTTGGTCAAGGTTTTGGAGTGAAACGAGAAAAGCTTGAGCGCTGGG
>JAAOXX010000036.1 GCA_018221025.1 Candidatus Altarchaeota archaeon
ACTGTTAAAGAACATGTTCTTCGGGTAGTTTATGATGAGCTTGTTGCATTAGTTGGTGAAGGAACTGAGATTCCAATAAAAAATGATGTGTCCATTGTTCTTGTTGGGTTATACGGTTCGGGTAAGACTACTACAGCAGGAAAACTTGGATACTGGATGAAAAAAAGGGGAATTAATGTTACTCTCTCAAGTCTCGATAGGGATAGACCTGCGGCATATGACCAATTGAATCAACTCGGAAAAAAAATGGGACTCAAAACAGTAAAGGAAATGGTCAAGGGTCCAGTCATTATAGATACTGCTGGAAGGGATGCACTTAGTAAGAAAATGCTGGCTGATGCAGAAAAAACCATTAAAAAATCCAAGCCACACCATGTTTTCTTAGTGGTTCCCGCCGAAATGGGACACGAGGCTGGAAAACAAGCCGAGGCATTTGGCGACTTAATTACCGGAGTAATTATCACAAGAATGGACGGCTCTGCAAAGGGTGGAGGTGCATTGTCCGCCTGTGCTCAAGCTGGCGCACCTATTGCATTCATTGGCGTCGGTGAACGTGTTGAAGACCTTGAATTATTTGATGCAAAACGCTACATTTCAAAACTACTTGGTTGGGGGGACATAAAGGGACTCCTTGAGAAGGCACAAGAAATTCAGAAGGACATGGGCCCAATGAATATTTCTGACTTGAAGAATCTTAATATGGTAACATTCTACAGTCAAATGGAAGCCTTGACAAAAATGGGACCCCTTGAGAAGGTGCTTCAAATGGTTGGGCTAACTGATCTTGACAAAGGAACTGTTGGTGACATGAAGACCAAACTCAAGCGATACAAAGTTATGATTGATAGTATGACGCAGAAAGAACGGCTTGACCCAGACCTATTAAGTCAATCTCGAATTGACCGAATCGCCAAGGGAAGTGGTACTACCTCAAAGCAAGTTCGAGAGCTACTCAAAGAATTTAATACGATGAAAAAAATGGTCAAGGGCTTCTCCAAGGGCAAGATGGGGAAGGCTTTCAAAAGGGGCAAAGGTGGGATGAATTTAAAAGCCCTCAAAGGTATGAAACTTAGATGATGAACCGCCTCATTCTCTATTATCTTTTGCTTATACCCGGAGTCCTACTATACATATTTGGTTCTGATTTCGTATCCATCCTTTTTCTTACATTCTTCGTACTCTTGACGATTAGCCTACCTTATAGTGAAAAATTCACTGTTCCGTCTTTGAAGAGTTTCATCAGTTTTTTAGCGCTTATAACTGTTCTAACCGCCGTTTTCTTACTGCTTTTTGACTTCGTAAATTTCTTATCGACATTCAATACATACTTCGTTTTCTTATTGGCTCTGCCTCTCTATCTTGCATTTAGACTGTTTACAACCCCTTGGATTTTCTTAAAAAATGGATTCACCGCTCCACTCACCGCCTTCAAAGAAGACTCAAAGAATAATTGGTTGATTCTGGCGGCACTATCATTTTTGGCCATTGCAGACTATGTACCATTATTGGCATTTATTTTAGCAGCACCGTTATCATTTTTTTTGGCATCGAATCTTCGACTATCTGTGAAACTATAAGTTCCTTCGTTTTTGTGGGATAGAGCCAGCCCAAACATATAAAAACTTCCTTTAGGTGGGTACTTGTGGATGTACACAAACTTTGGGATAAGTTGAATCTTGTAGACTTCGTTTCTAAGCGAAAAGGAGACAAGTTTTGGTTGCTCGATGGCCCACCTTACCCCAATGCTCAACCCCATATGGGACATGTGAGGGGGGTTACAGTCAAAGATATGTTAATTAAAATTAAAGCAATGCAGGGTCACAGCGTCATGATTCAACCCGGATTTGATACGCATGGACTCCCAATTGAGAATAAAGTTGAACGTGAGCAGGGAATTGAAGGCAAAGACGCAATTGAAAAAATGGGCACTAAAGAATTCATGAAGAAGTGCAAAGAATTTGCAACGAGTAATATTGATGTATGGATGGAATTCTACAAGGAGATGGGTGTTTGGTTTGGATGGAAAAAACCATACCTCACTCTTGATTCACAGTACATGGATTCTGTCTGGTGGTCTGTTTCAGAGCTTCACAAGAAAGGATTAATCAAACAAGGGAAAAAACCGTTCTACTGGTGTCCCGATTGCCAAACAGTTCTTAGTGGGTATGAAGTGACTGATGAATACCACGAACTCGATGACCCAAGTATTTTTGTTAAGTTCCCAACAAAGAAAGGATTTTCATTATTGGCTTGGACTACTACTCCTTGGACATTACCTGGTAATGTTGCGTTGATAGTCAGAGGCGACGCTGACTACGTTAAGGTTGAAACCAACGGGGAGTTTATTGTACTTGCAAAAGAATTACTCAAATCCCTCGATGAATTTAAAATAAAGTATAAGATTATTGAAACATTCAAAGGCGAAACCCTAAATGGCCTTGAATATCAACCAGTATTTGACTCATCCATTCAACATTTACTTGACGATTCAAAGACTGCGCGCCGAGTCTATCTCAGCAAACAAGTCATTAAACAAAAAGTTTCAGGCAAAGTTGCTGAAAAGAAGGAGGTTAAAGATACTACCCTCGTTAGTCATTTTACTAATTTAGAAGATGGAACTGGAATTGTTCATTGTGCTCCGGGACATGGACCAGAAGATTTTGAACTAGGAAAAGAATATGGCTTGACCGCTCTGAGTCCAGTTGATGAGGCCGGCAAGTTCACTGCTGATGTTGAACAATTTGCCGGAAAAAGTGTTCGCGCATCTAATTTTGCAATTGCAGAATTTCTCAAAAAAGAAGGATACCTACTTGGTATGAAAAAAATTAAACACCGGTATCCTGTTTGTTGGAGGTGCAAAACTCCATTAATTTTTAGACTCACAGAGCAATGGCTTCTCGAAATTGAGCCAATTAAAGAAAAACTCTTATTGGCTGCTAAAGGGGTTGAATGGCTTCCCGAGTTTGCCGAGGAAAGAATGATAAACTGGCTTGAAGGTGCCAAGGACTGGACTTTGAGTCGCCAGAGATATTGGAATACGCCGCTCCCAGTTTGGAAATGTAATGCGGGTCACATCAAAGTTATTTCTGGAATGGGAGAACTTTCAAAATTAAGTGGAAATGCGGTCAAAGACCTTCACCGAGACACAGTAGATGATATTGAATTTGATTGTTCTGAGTGCAAATCCAAGATGCACAGAGTCCCTGATGTTCTTGATGTGTGGTATGATTCAGGGGCTGCAAGTTTTGCAACACTTGGGTACCCCCATAACACCGATAAGTTCAAATCAATGTGGCCAATTAATTGGATTGATGAGGGGCAAGACCAAATCCGCGGTTGGTTCTATACACTCTTAGTTTTAGGGGTTGCATTGTTTGACAAGGCTCCTTACAAACGAGTAAGTATGCATGGTTGGGTTGTTGATGAGAAAGGGGAGAAGATGAGTAAAAGCAAGGGCAATTTCGTAACTGCTGAAGACTCATTAGAAAAACTTGGCCCAGATATTCTCAGGTTCTACATACTTTGGGAATCATCCCCTTGGGACCTTGTAAGATTTAATCCTGAACGTGCCAAGAAAGAAGTTGGAAGGATGTTCCATATCTGGAAAAATCTCCACAGCTATTTAGTAAAGTTTTCAGAAGGCACACCAGAAAAGGGTGTTCTGCAAGTAGAAGACCAATGGATTCTCAGCAAGTATCATTCGATGGTTAGTGGATTCTTGGAGGAACTCGATAAATACAATCTCCATCACGCAACACGAAAGATTTTCACATTTATTGTTGAAGACCTCAGTAGGAAATATATGAAGCTTGCCAAGGAGCGCGTTAAAGTGGGAGACTCGACCCCTCTTTGGATTTTGAAAGAGATACACTCTGGCTTGGTTCGATTAGTTGCCCCGGTATCTCCATTCTTAACAGAGGAAATGCACGGCGAACTTGTGGAGCGATTTGGTTCTGGTGAAAAAACAGTATTTTTCGAGAAGTATCCACAACCCGAAGTCAAGTTGATTGATTCCGAGTTAGAACAGTCAGTAGATAAAGCATTCAGTATTGTTGAATCGATTCTTGCGTATCGAGATGAAAAGGGAATTGGACTGAGGTATCCAATTAGAAGTATTAGTATTGACGGCTTAGACTTGAAATCTCTTGGTGATATGATTCAGTCTCTGACCAATGTAAAGAAAATTGGTTCGTGCAAAGGCGAAGTGATTGAGGTTGACAAGGTTAAAATTACAATTGACTCAACCCAAGGAAAAGAAGAAATTCAAGAGGGTTTAATGAGAGAGGTTTCCAGAAGGGTGCGTTCATTGAGGCGCAAAAAAGGACTCAACCCCCATGATAAGATTCCAGTTCATGTGTGGGGAGACTCTGAAATCCTTGATGCCGTTAAATCACTTGAATCAGTCTTTTTAGAGCGTGTTGGGGCCTCAAAACTCACATATGGTGAAGGTGGTTCACTAACTAACTCATGGAAAGTCAAAGACAAAGAATTTAGTGCTGGACTCTAAGCTCGAAACTCTTTTTACTGTGGGACATGTTTTTTACAGTGATGATGTGAACACCCTCTGACCGTCGGGCTTTGCTTGATGGTATGATGACGAATTTTTGCTGATTCATTATCCTTTAATATTTCCATTTTAATTCACAGTATGGGAATTCTTGGTGATATGTCTGAGTTTTTGACTGGAACCCTTGTTCTTTCGGTTTTACTGATTGTAATTGGGCTGGCATACTTTTTGATAACTTTGTGGACTGTAAAAACTGGGGCAGGATTATTGGAGCTGACACCCGATGCTAATTGGGTTGTTTTCAGTGCATCAGTAATTGCTGCGGCGAGTATAATTGGGTCCAGTAAAAGAAACTACTGAACACTACATTTTCTCGGGAACCTCAATTCCTAAAAGGTGGAGTGATTTCTCAAGAACTGTGAATGTTTTGTTTGCAATCCATTCTTTTTCAGGAATTCCGCCAATTTTTCCTTTGGCATAAGTTTCATTGAAAACCTTAGCTAATTCAATTGCATAGTTGGCAATTAGGTCGGGTCTGAATGTTTTCTCTGCCTTTTTGACAATAACTCTGAATCTAACAAGTTTTCTTACCAATTTACCGAAGTCTTCAGGAATTCCTTCTACTCCTTTTCCAAATTTCTCACCAATTCTCTTGGCCCTAACTGCGGAATATTGTACATATGGGCCGGTTTCTCCTTCAAATGAAATCATATTCCAATCAAAAACTACATTACGGGTTCTATTATTTTTTAGGTCTGCAAATTTGACTGCACCGGTTCCAATTTTTTGAATGTCACTTTCATTGTCGACTCCGCGTTTAGTCATAATGTCTTTGACCTTGTCCATTGCCTTATTGAGAACATCTTCCAAAAATACTACGCGCCCCTTTCTTGTACTCATTTTTCCTTCGGGTAACCTTAACATTCCAAAAGATATGTGTTTCATTTCCGCATTAATTCCCGAGTCCTTTAATGCGCTGAAAAGCTGAGCGAAATGTAATTTCTGTTCATTGCCTACAACGTACGCCATTAAATCTGGTTTAAACTCTTTAGATCTCCATATTCCCGATGCCAAGTCCCTTGCTGAATATATAGTGGTTCCATCCTTTTTTCTTAAAATCAAAGGAGTTTTTCCTTCAACAGGGATTATTACTGCGCCTTCACTTTCTTCCGCAATTCCCTTTTTTAGAAACTCATCAACGAGTTTTTGGCCTTTGTCAACAAATTTACTTTCACTGGCATCTTCCAGCTTTGAAATCTTAAGAAGCTTGTATATCTTGTCAAATTCATCCAAACTAAATTTCCTGAATGATTTCCATAATTTTACTGCTTCCTTGTCGCCACCTTCCAATTTTTTGAACATAGCCCTTGCATCATCATTCAACTGTGGGTTTTTTTCTGCTTCCTCATGGAACTTAACATATAATTTAAGCAATTTTTTTATTGGCTCCTTTTCTAGGTCTACTGGCCATTTTTGGTATGCTAGTAGGAGTTTTCCAAACTGAGTCCCCCAATCCCCAATAAAATTCAACCCCACTGTTTTCCATCCAAGAAGGTCGAGTATTCGCCTGACACTTTCCCCAATTACAGTACTCCTCAGGTGTCCAACTGAAAAAGGCTTTGCAATATTCGGGGAAGAATAATCAATTGTGGCTACTTTTTTTGATGGCGTAAATTCTAGTATGTATTTTAGATTGTCCAATAATTCTACGTCATCTAAAAAGAAATTCAAAAATCCCCCCTCTTGCTTTACATGTATTCCGGGAATCTTGATTTTTTGTGCCCATTCTTTTGCCAAGTCGTCTGGATTTTTTCCAGTCCTTTTTGCAATTCTTAAAGGGAGTGAAGTAGAGAAGTCCCCAAACTCGCCAAATTCAAGAAATACTTTTTCCCCTGAAAGTTCTTCTAATTTTTCTTCCGTTTTTTTTGCAAGCTCTTCAATGAACACATTATTATTAGAGATAAGTTATTTTAATCTTGATGTTTTTCTTTTAGATGAGGCAAGTTGCAGTAGATGCGGTAATCGTGAAAAATGGGAAAATTCTTCTCATTAAGCGTGCTTTTGAACCATTCAAGGGGATGTGGGCACTTCCGGGTGGTCGCCTTGATGATGGTGAAACCGTTGAACGAGCCGCCATAAGAGAAGCCAAGGAAGAAACTGGATTTGATATACAACTCAAATACTTAATTGGTGTTTTTTCGGAGCCAAAAAGAGACCCAAGGGGGGCTATGTCCATCGCATTTTCTGCAATTGTAACGGGGGGAGAAATTACACCAAACAAAGAAGCTCAAGATATTTCATGGTTTCCTATAACTGATTTGCCCGAATTGGCTGCCGACCACATAAAAATTATTAAAAAATTTATCGGTTTTGACCAAATCTCCAAGCCAATTCATTGATGTCTTTAATTGAGACATCCCACTTATTCGCATTCACAATCTTGTCGATATTGTACCCTTCTTTGTGTAGATACAATAGAAACGAAGCCCCGAATCCGGGACCAAATTGACCTCCGTTTTTTTGCAGAAATTCACCAATCTTATCTTTTTGAATCCACATTAAGTTGCTCCATTCCCAACTCGGATTAACTTCATTACTGAATAGGTCTATTTTGTAAATTAATCCAAGATACATCGGAGATAATTGAATTCCAATCAATTTCTGTTTTCCCCCAACTCCCAGTTCTTCCTTTAATTCCATTTCCATTGCTTCATCTGGGCGTAGACCAAATTCAACGTGTCCGGTCGGTGCGGCCCCCATTGTGTTTGGAAATCTAACAGAACCACTCCTCAATCCGACCAAAAGATGGTTATCGTATTCTGAGATTCCAATTACACTCATTAATGGAAAATACTTTTTTTGTTGTTCTGCTATCTTGGAATATCTGTACTGAACTGGACAAACTACCACCTTTTTTCCGCGAAGCTTCAAAACTCCCGTCTGAACACTTGACCAACACTTAGTCTCCTGCTCGTCTAGTTTTCGGATGGCTGGGTGAGTTACTCCAAGTTTTAGTATTTTCAGACGGTCCGTCTCGTAGACATTCACATAATCCTCCCTACGGTGATTTAAAATTATGACTACGATACCCATATTTACTAAGTAACGGTGATTACTTTGTGACACTAATCTTTGGTGCGGGAAAAAGTTTGATTAAGAAATTTGGAACTGAAAAAGCCATGTTTATTGGAAAAACCACCGAAGAAACATTTTTCGTTGATTCAATTAAACCCCACGTCATATTTATTTGTGGTGCCAGAGGTTCTGGTAAGAGTTATACAATGGGCGTTATAATTGAAGAGCTCGCCTACAAAAATGATGCACTTGCGAGTGTTGTGGTCGACCCAATTGGTGTTTTCTGGAGTATGAAGCATCCAAACAAAGTTGAAAAAGAGCTTGAAATTTTAAAGGAGTGGGAACTTACTCCGAGGGGATTTGAAAATATTCGAGTGCTTGTTCCAATTGGTGCCAAAAAAATGCCAATCAAAAGTTATGATGGCTTCTTTTCAATCCACCCAAGTGAATTAACTGCAAATGACTGGGCACTTTCATTCGATATTGACCGTTTTTCTCCGGCAGGACTCTTAATTGACAATGCCATTCAAAAGGCTGGAGACAGATACACCATTGATGATATAGTCCGAGTAATTTCATCCGACCCAGACCTTCAAAGTAAGGAGCGCGGATTTTCAAAACAAACGCGAAGGGGTATTATTTCGAGACTCGAAAGTGCCAAGTACTGGGGAGTTTTCAGTGACAAGGCAACGCCTCTCGAATACATTGCCCAAGCTGGAAAAGTTTCAGTAATTGATGTTTCATTCTTAGAAGAGCCTGTTGCCGCACTAGTTGTGGGAATTATTGCCAGAAAATCGCTGGAGAGGCGAAAACTCGAAAGTCGAAAAGAAGCGCTTGGAGAACCAACTACATTCCCTCCTGTCTGGCTCTTTATTGATGAAGCACATGTTATGATTCCAAAAGATAGGAAGACTGCTGCAAGTGACAGTTTAATTGAATATGTAAAACAAGGGAGAAAACCTGGATGTTCAATTGTTTTGGCTACACAACAGCCCAGCGCAATTAATAGTGAGGTACTCAGCCAGCTTGATATTATGTTTGTCCACCAACTCGTATTTGCCGATGACATAAAAGCAGTTAGTAAGAGAATGCCTGCAGCAATGCCTAAAGATTGGGGCGTTAATTTTATTAGAAAACTTAGGACTGGTCAAGCAATTGTAGGTGATAGAGAAACAACTGGAATTGAATTAATTGTTGCAAGGCCAAGACTGAGTCAGCACGAGGGACGAAGTAAACTTGCAGTTGATAAACCACAGCCCATTCTTAATGTTGAAGAACCAACAAGCAAAGACCTTGAGAAGATGACTTCTGAAGAGGAATCAATAAAAGAGATTGAAAAAATTAAACCCGTAGTCGTTAGGCGGACTATTCCTTCAATTAAAACTCGTCTTGATTTAGAAACTGCTGAAAAACGTGCAAAAAAACACTTGAAGAAATTCCTATTTATTGAAAAAGAAAAATTCAATGTAAAAATGAAGGTTCATTGGCCATTTTGGGTTGTTCGCGGTGTTGGGTTGGGGGGTGAATCAGAATTCCTATTTGATGGAATCTTTGGTGAGCTTCCGGGGTCAAAGGGACTTCAACGAATGATTGATTTGAGTCCTCTGGCTGCTAAAATTATGTCTGGTGGGGGAACACTTAGAGAAATTGCAAAGAGATGCGAGGCTGATCCAAAGACAATCAAGTTGCAATTGAATCGATTGGTGAATTTGGGATTGGTGAAAGTGTCCGGTAAGAAAGATAAGAAGTACACTCCGAAACTTGAATTTCCAGACAAGATTCAAGAATTTGACAAGGATATTGTTGATGAAGTTCCAGAAGGGCGAATTATGAAACCCATATTTATCCCAGATAGGAAACTATTCAAATTAATCGGTATTAAATCGACAAGCAAAGACCTCATCTATGTTCCTTTTGCACTCTTTAGAACTGATTCCAAAAAACAAATCTGGGTGAACCTCTCGACTGGTGCAGTTGAAAAGCGAAAAATTAGGCTGAAAATTTAATTTTTTCAACTTTAATATATTCTTTCTTAATTATTTCAAGTTTTTCCATCACTTTTAGTAGGAGCTTCGATAATATGCTGGAGAGTAGGGACAATGGCCCAGATAGGAATTGGAATACTGAGAATATTAAGAATGACATCAAAATCTTGAACCAGTGTTGATACGGCTCAATCATTATACCTACTTGCTCATTCAATGTACTCTGGAGAACTTCCCGAACCGTTTTATCTCTATCAAATCCTGGAAACTGATTTGTGAGTTGTGTGAATAGATTTTCCTCCATTTCAGCCCTCTGGTCATTCAATAAACTGATACACATCGTGTTTTCATTACACTGCGAGTCAATTGTTTCGCTTACTAAGGTGTCAATACACTCTTGTCCAGTGTATGAAGGGCTACAACCTATTGCAGGCACTAACAATTCAACTGCCATTCCTGAGACTGAATCTGGTATTTTGAATTCAATTAATGGAAATGCTACTACAATTGAAATCAGGACGAATGCAATATAACCTGAAAATGCGGCCTTGGCAATTGTTCGAAGGCGTGGCTTTATCATGTTGTTGTCTTCCGAGAATGCGGCGATTTTACCAATGAATGCAAATAAAAATAATCCGAAAGCTCTCGTATCAATAAATCCGAGTGCTGCAATTGGTGCCAAATAATATGATTCCATTCCAATCATCCCGGAAATCATTACCAATGAGCCGAATAAAACCAGTAATGCAATACCAATCAGTGAACCTGTACTGAGTGATGGCGTTATTGGATTAAACATCGTCAGCAAAAATGCAGTTGCAACCATTAAGACGGAAATAACTTCCTTTCCACTAATCACAAAAATACCTCAGTCTAAGGATATTTATGTCTTATAGAAATTCAATCTCGTGTTTGTTGGATAGGCCCATAACTTCTGGAGTGGTTCTCATCATAGTGAACCCCTCATCGTGTAGTTTCCTTATTTTTTGAATAATCTTGACTCCGACATCTTCACCATATAGTTTTTTCCCATGAGACATTCTTTCCAATAATTCATCTCTTTCCATAACAAACCTTACCATATTGTCCACCATGCCCTCATGTGGGGGAACTAATATGTTGGTTTTTGCGTCATAAACTGTTTCGGGTCTGTCCGTGTTATACCTTGCAGTTAAGATTGGGACGCCGAGTTTATTCATTTCTTCCTGCATACTTCCTGAATCAGTCAATGCTGCTGCGCATCTACCTGACCTGAAAAATTCCATTACCTGTGAATAGCTCTTCCACAATGGTGTGAATACGAAGTTATCATAGGTATCATCCATCTGAACTACCTTATTGCGGAGACTGTATTTTTCAAGAGCAAATTTGGTTCCAGGCAATTCAACCCACGCTATGGGCTGGCCTTCCTTTACTAAGCTTTCAATTCCTGAGAAAAATGCCTTGAAACGAGTTTCACCAAGATTTGCCCGTCTATGCAAGTCAACTCTTATCCAAGTCTCATATTCTTCAAGTTTTGGATACATGTCGAATATTGAGACTTCGGGCTTATTGCGTTTAGTGTATTCCATTGCATCGACTATACTGTTTCCGACTGTGAAGATTCTGTCGCTTGGTGCTCCTTCCCTGATTAAGTGTTCTTTATTCAAATCTATTGGTGCAAAATGCAATTCAGAGCTTGCCCCGCTGACGAAGGTGTCCCATTGTTCGGGGAATGGTTCTTGCCGAGATATTGACCACTTGCCTTCCCATTGATTATTAATGAATGTTTCAGGGTCCTTGTCAAATACAGGTGCCATCCCCCTAATTCCCGCCTCATTTTGTGCAACTTTTTGGGCGGTGGCAAACATCCAGCCAATTGGGAAAACTCCCGCGGCTAAAGTGTCACCGTGAACTATTGGAATAAATTGAGTCTTCGGGAATCGCTCCTTCAATTGCCTTGCCACAAATCCAGTCTTTGCAATCATCTCATATGTTTTCTGCAATAAGTCGCCACGTATTTTCAAATCAAATGCGATGTATTTTTTAATATTAAATTCTTCCAAACCAAAACCGAGAAGCCCATCATAGTGTTGACCTGTATTAATTACTATTACTGGGACTTTGAGTTTTTCACAAGCCGGTATAAGACTCCATTGTTTGTAGAAATCGGGCTTTGTCGCAGTAACTACAACAACTGCCAGCTCTGCACCCTCAAGTCTGCTAAGAACCTCTTCATGAACCTCTATATTATCCACAATATCCAAGAAAATCCCTCCTTTTAATGTTATAGACTCTCAATCTCCTTTATTGCTGTTTCGTGAATTACCCTAAGAGTAAAGTCATCCCCCCCAATACTAATAATGAAGTCCTTTTTCAACTTGTCAAGTCCATCCTGTGCTTCTTGAATTATCCCGCTTGTATCCTTTCCTTTATCTGCCAATGTCATTGCCTTATTTTCTAAGTCTCTCGACATTGCATTCATTTCAGCGAGGAAACGGCGTTTTGCACGATTCTCTGGCGAAAAATTAAAAACCGATTTTACTTTTAGGGCATCCCTCTTTGGATTGAAAAAATCCCGAACCGCGTTTCGGGCTTGAAGTCTCTCTTTCATCATGTTTCCCATGCATTACTAAGTGTTTTAAACTATTTTATCCTTTTCTTTTATGCTTGAAAGGTTTTTCAAAAAAATCAAAAACGCATTTACGCGGGACCATATTATCTTTCCAGAGATGGGCCGCCCTGTAAGAGCGAAAACTGGTAGTTTGAAAATTGTTAAAGTTAAAGCATCAAAAGATGTAGGTGAACTTAGAGAATCACTGAAAACTTCGGCAGCGGTTTTAATCAATATCAAAGAATTGCCAATTGGTCTTGAACGCAAATCTTTTGCTAAGCGACTCAAAGTTTTTTGTAAACAATTTGATAAAAAAGTCTATGGGGTTGATAAAAATTGGCTCCTTGTAACAAAATACAAAGTTGAGACTGATTAGTAAGAGCGTCCCCAATACACCCAGTATGCTGCTTTTTTGTCGCAATTTATACACTTGTTGTTATGTACTGCTTCTTGTTCAAATGGGATGACTCTGGGTCCACCTTCAACCTTTTCCGCTAATGCATTTTCGCAGGCTTCTTCCCCACAATGAGGAACTCTGGCCCACTTTTTGCCCTTAATTGCCTTCTTCAAATCTTCAAGACTTTCAGTAACTACAGTATTTTCTTCTAGATTTTTCTTACCCCTACTAAATAATTCTGCTTGAATCTCGGCGAGACCTTCCTGAACTGCCTGTTCAACATACATGTCAGATACCTCAGATTTTTCTCCCGAATCACGTCTTACTAAGACTGCTTTCTTTTCTTTTATGTCGCGAGGCCCAATTTCTAATCGCAATGGAACTCCCCTAACTTCCCAATGATTGAATTTCCAACCCGCAGTATACTCATCTCGGTCATCTAATTCTACTCGAATTCCACTATTCTGTAAGCGAATCTCCACTTCTTTACACTTGCTTAATACATCTTCATCTGTTTTTTTGAAAATTATTGGAACAATTACTACTTGAACTGGCGCAACACTCGGTGGAATTATGGCTCCTTTATTATCCCCATGTGCCAAAATGAGCCCCCCTATTGCTCGGGTTGAGAAACCCCAACTGGTTTGCCATGCATGGTGCCATTTTTCGTCAACTCCAACAAACTTTACATCATATGGTTTTGAAAAGTTCTGCCCCAACATATGGGATGTTCCCATTTGCAAGGCTTTTCCGTCTGGCATTAATGCTTCAATAGCATAAGTATAGTCCGCTCCTGCAAATTTGTCAGAATCAGTTTTTCGCCCCCTGATTACGGGCATAGCTAAGAGTTCTTCTGCAATTCTTGCATAGCCATCAATTGCCCACTTCGTTTCTTCATCCGCACCTTTCTTGTCTTTGTGGACTGTATGTGCCTCGTGCCATAAGAATTCTCTTCCCCTTAGGAAAGGCTTGGTCATCTTTGTCTCCCATCTGAGAATATTGCACCATTGATTTGCCCTAAATGGCAAGTCTCTATGACTCTTAATCCACTTGCTGAACATCTCATACATAATTGTTTCACTCGTTGGACGGACTGCCAATCTTTCTTCTAATTGATTTTTTCCAGCCATTGTAACCCATGCGACTTCTGGTGTAAATCCTTCAAAATGCTTAGCCTCTTTTTTCAACAGACCTTCTGGAATTAATAGTGGAAAATAATGATTTTTTACTCCATGACTCTTCATAATTGGGTCCCAAAAATCATGTATCGCCTCCCAAATCGCCTGACCCCAGTACCGAATTACTATTGAACCCTTTACAGATGAATAATCCGCGAATTCAGCCTTTAGAACTACTTGCTGATACCACTCAGACATATCCTTGTCGCGTTTAACTGTAATTCCTAAGTCTTCACTCATCTTAAATCAATGAGTCAAGGAATTATAAAAACTAAGTTGTGATACTTGTCAGATACTACCTTCAAGATTTATTAGCTCCAGATACAAATTCTGCTACTTCTTCTTCTATTTCCCTAAACGAGCGATAAGCCTTTTGAGCATAGGACTCTGATGGGAATTGAATTTTCAGTTTATCAACTTTCATTGAATCATCATTTAAAGAAACATTCAATTCTCTCCTACAGCTTTTGTGGTAATATACTAGGACTGTAAGTAAAGCATCAGTATAGACACTAATAATTTTTTCATCCTTGTGGTCCAATTCAATTAGAGTTGGTGCATCTTTTTCACATTTCCACAATTTCCAAGCATCCCTATAACCATTTTCTAATGCACAAATCTCTTCGTTCGTAGCTTTATGTTTCCAGATTTCACGCCCTTCTTGTTTCATCTTGTTGAATGGGCTTTTTTTAGACAAAATTTCATTAAACAAGTCCCTTTCATATGTAGTGACAATGACCTCATCAATTGATTCATATTGAACATCTGTTATTTTTTTCATATTTTCGCCCTTTACTTAACTCGATTTCTGAATCAAATTTGCAGCATTTTCAGATATCTCTTGTAAACCTTGATACACTGTGTTGGCGTAGGACTCTGATGGAAAATGAAGTTCAACTCCCGGAATTGTTATCACGGCATTTTGCAATTCAATATTCAAAGGGCGCCCCGTATTTGCTTGATAATGAGACACCATTGCAATTAATGCATTAGTATAGACGTTAATGTCCTTCCCATCACTCTCCTCAAATTCAATTATCTCTAACTTTCTACCCCTATTAGAGCGCAAGTTTAATGCTTCATCACATGCGTATTCATATGCACGAATTTCACTACTTGCAGCTCCACCACTTAAGAGTGTCATTCCATCTTGTTGCATATACCTGAATGGATCAATTTTAGATAAGACTCCTTTGAACACAACGATTTCATCGTCGGTAATGTCCAAACCGCCACTAAAATTACGGCCATATTCCGTAGTTTTCTTCATATGAATTAACTACTACATAGTTTAAAAAACCTTATTTCTTTGGTTAAAATGGAAATTCCCGTGAAGAAACCACGCCGCAGCCTTAGTGGGGTCGCTGTAATTGCAATTATGTCTCCGTCATTTCAGTGTCCGGGAGAGTGTTTATTTTGTTTTAAGGGTCCAAATGCTGCTCAGAGCTACACTGGTTTAGAGCCATCTGCGCGGCGGGCAATTCGCCTCGATTATGACCCTTACAAAATTACTGCACACAGAATTAAACAACTCGAAGAAAATGGTCACCCTACTGACAAACTCGACGTAGTTGTCATGGGTGGAACTTTCAATTTTTACCCTCGAGATTTTCAAGAAAATTTTGTTAAAAGAATTTATGATGCCTGCAATGGTGTTGATTCAAAAACACTTGATGAAGCCAAAAAAGTTAATGAAACCGCTGTACACAGAGTTATTGGGTTGACCTTTGAAACGCGACCAGACTGGGCGAGCCTCGATGAACTCAATTGGATGCTTAGTATGGGTGCAACCCGTATAGAATTGGGAATTCAGAGTACTTTTGATGATGTGCTTGAATTGAATAAACGTGGTCATGGGGTGGATGAAAGTATTCGAGCAACCCGAGATGCACGAGATCTTGGGTTCAAAATAAATCACCACATCATGCCTGGACTTCCTGGCTCAAGTAAAGAAAGAGATATGAAGGCTTTCAAATCATTGTTTTCAAAAGACCTGATGCCGGATATGATTAAAATTTATCCAACTATAATTGTTGAAGGCTCGGAATTATGGGAACTTTACAAGAAGGGATTGTATTCTCCGCTCACTAATGAAAGCGCCGTTGAAATAATTGCTCACGCAAAGTCATTAACTCCGCCTTGGACAAGAATTATGAGAATTCAGAGGGATGTACCCTCGACTGAAATTGTTGATGGTGCGAAAAAAGGAAATCTTCGAGAACTTGCATGGACTCGTATGAGGGAACTTGACTTGAAATGCGAATGTATAAGGTGTAGAGAAATCAAACACGACACCGATGTATCACCCGAACTTGTTGGACGAAGATATGAGGCGGGTGGCGCAACAGAAGTTTTCATTAGTTATGAAGACGAGACAAAAAACAAAATTATTGGACTATTGCGTCTTAGGCTGCTGAAACGTTCACTCAGAGACGAATTAAAAGATTCAGCAATAATCCGTGAAATTAGGATTTTTGGACAAGAAGCTCGCATTGGGGAAAAAGGTGTCTGGCAACATAGGGGATTTGGTAAAAAACTTTTGGCTGAAGCTGAAAAGACTGCGAAGTCGGAAGGATACAAAAAAATGGCGATTATTTCTGGCGTTGGTGTTCGAGAATACTTTAGACGGTTTGGCTATTCCTTGAGTGGTCCATACATGACTAAGCAACTGTGAAACGGGACCCGTCCCGTAAAACGGGA
>JAAOXX010000037.1 GCA_018221025.1 Candidatus Altarchaeota archaeon
AGTTCCAACTCTTAGGTGAAAACATGAACTTTGATGATGTACCCCGTATACACGAAATTAAAAGAATGAGTGACGAAGAAAGGCAAGCTATGGCTAAGTATGAAACTTCTGACGCCTCTCTACATTACATGGCGCAATTTGATGCTGTTATTGACTACAATGATTCGTGGCTTAAAAGACGCGTTTATGATAGAAAACTTAAACGTCTTCCTGCTGAATATTTGGAGTTTCAGTCAGGCATAGATTCTGTGCGTGAAACTTTTCACTTTTCAGGTTTGATCCCTACAGTGGTTAAAGAAAAAATGGATGAGGCATATTATGCCTTTGAGAAGGGAATGCATACTTACATACTAAACGCACTTGAAAATCATGATTATCGGCATGCACTCTTCTGTATAAGGGAAGTGGAACGTAAAGCTTCTTCTGTAGGATTGAAGACATCTGATTTTATTCGAAAATCCGCTTATAGGCTAGAGGACCTTACACACTGAGTTATTTTTTCAAATAAAATATATGGCGGGGGTGGGTTTCGAACCCACGGCCTCTAGATTATGAGTCTAGCGCTCTACCGGCTGAGCTACCCTGCCAAATGAGTTTGCTTCTCCCGCATCTGCCGGATTAGCGTCCTCGCGCTCAGCCACAGGCCAATAATGAACTAACGGATATGTTTTATAAAATGCTTGTCTAAGTTTGATTAGTGATGAGATATTTTACTCTGAGTCCTCACTGTGATGAGTCTGTTATCATCTGAGCAAGCTTTTCTCGCCTCGCTTCGCTCGTCTCCAAAACCTTGACCAAAAGGAAGGTATTGGTCCCGCATGCGGGACTGACTGTGAGAAGGTTTAAAATACATCTCTGCCAAGTGTTAATGTGGTAGCAATAGAAACTATGCTTACGCTCGTTCTTGGATTTTTCCTATTGATGTGGTTTAGTGTCCGCATTAGAAAGGGCGGTAGATGGTTTAGAGAGAAAGGAATCCTCGGCCTCTCTGTTCTACTTGTTGCCGTTGGAACCTTGCTGCTTGTTATAGCATTTCTTTCCAATAAAATTCCGGTTCTTGCCCCATTCCAAGCTTGGCTCCAAACATACATTAAACTGGGAACCGTATTGCTCGTTGCTGGTGCAGTCGGAATAATTCTTGACCAGCTTTACAGGACCTGGAAGAAAGAGCAATTGCTATCAGTTGAAGATGAGAGGCGCCACTATATTGAAAGGACTCGATTCGGATTAAGTGTTGACGATGCCGAAAAGATTGCAAAAAACCACATAAAGAAAGTTACTGAAAAAAATACAAAGCTGATTGCAAGTAAGAAAGAATTCAAACACTGGGCAATCTACCTCAAAGACTCTGACGCCAAATACTACAGGGTTGTAATCAATGGCGATGGAAAGATTGAGGAATGGGAAACCATGGATGAAATCCCAAGCTATATTTTGAGTCCTTAAAATTGAGTATAAGATGTGTTTTCAATACCGTTTAATGTATACTGAGTACGCATTTCAATCTCTGCTGGCTCGGTGTGCTGATACTTGTTAATAAAATTTCCAATATGGTTTTTCATTTCCCCTTTGCCTAATGTTTCCGTTGGAATTGTTCCATCCTTTATTTCATCTATAGTGACTCCACTATAATCCAAAAATTCGTATGCTAAAGAATCGGTCCCATTTATTGGTAATTTGTATATTGAAAATTCGTTTTCAACTCCTTCTCGATTTGGTTTATCAGTGTAAATATCAATTTTATTTAATTCAAATGAATCAGTTGGACTTAGACTGAGGTTTTCTTTTGTGTTATTTTCAGCGAACGCATACACACTAGTTAATTGTTCACTCATGAAATCATCAGTTAAAGTCTCATTCATACTTCTTATCCTGCTGTTTCGATTTATAAGTATTACTAAAAGGTAGTAACACTCTGATTTACTTTAAAAAATAATTAAACTGATACAAAATAATCTGAAATCTTGTTTTCTTCGCTAATCTCAGCCTTGAGATACGTGTCGTTTTCACCCCAACCAAGCTTCATTACTACTTCTCTGGGTTGTGTATTTTCTGGTAGAAACTCTGAACAAAACTGATATGCGGTGTTTAGAATTGCTTCAGCCGCGGCTATACCAAATTCCTGAGAATTTTTGAAACCATTCCATTCGGCTTCCAATAGATTTTGGTACTGTACATCATCTATGGAACTATCATGTTTTCCGACGAAACCATATGTTGAATAATCACCTGCAGGTAAGTATATTCGTTCCTTTCCTTCTAATTCTATGGATTGAAAACCATCTCCACCTACACATATTCGTGAAACATCAAAACCCCTAATATGTTTACGTTCCCCTTCCAAATCATATCCTACGAAAAGAGACATATCTTCTGCAATCTCTCTTTCAAGAATTAATTGCTTGCCTTCTTTATACTTCAAAAATCGGTCACCCATTGTATTCAACGTGGACAAGAGTGAAACCAGTAAGTAATCACTGCGAATGGAACCAAAGGCACTCGGACTTTGTGCAGGTATACCTGAACCTGTCTCAAACACATTGTTTTCCTTGAATGGATTTTTGGTTTCAGTCATATTATTACCCTTTAAACTAAATCATCAGCCTGTACTTGTCTTTGTCAAAATCCGACATGACATAAATTGTTCTGTCACCCCAAACATTGTCAAGAGATTTCAAATCAATTTTGATGTGCATTTGGTTAATTGATTTTCCGGAGGGTCTATACTCACTAATTATAGTTTTAAGACCCCTCATTACACCCTCAATCAAGTTTCCTTCAACATTACAATCTTCAGTATGAATGATTCTTTGGTAATCGTTACCGTTGAGACTCTTTTCATCATTATCAAGAAATTCATACACAAGAACTGGCATATCTTTAGGTAAATTGAGAGATCGGGTTTGAAGTGAAAATTGTTCGGGTTGATTTCCATGTTCAAGGTATTTTACTAGCCTAGATGTACTGTCGTTGCTTGTTGACTTGTAAATTTGAAATTCATTCTGGTAATCAACAGGTTTATCGAACTTAATAAATTTTTCTTCAGAGAATCGTTCAGATTTAACTGGTGAACCCGAGATAACTTTAATTTCCTCAATACCATATGACCCCTCACCAAGATCTGCCATAATTTTATTAATATTAGAATTGAGATTATTGTAAAATCCACTGACAAAACCACCAAGTAAACTTATCTCACCTCTTATGGTTTGATTATCAATAGCAAGTACATTATGTGGGCTGCAAATACCTGAACTATAAGTTTTATCTGCTAAATTACCAATAGCAGAATGACCTAGTTCTTCATCAAACTCAAGTGCAAAAGGAGCCTTTTGGACTTTAACAAGAATGTGTTCCTTCTTAACTTCAGACGTTCCACTTATGTTACTCATTACTTTTGTTTGGTCATGTTTACTTTATAAGTATTACTTTCAAGTAATAACACTACAATCTACTCTTAATCCAGACTTTGTCGCCTTCTTTCAATTCAAAGCCCAATCCAACTTTGTAAGTTTTTTTACCTCTTTGAACTCGAGCCCACTCAAATCCATCCACCATCGTCTTGTGAATATCTTCTGCGGCATCTCTCATCTTTGAACCTTTCTTCAATAACATGGGTTCCTTTCCAGTTTCAGTATACACACGCATTAGTTTGAAACTTTTCCAAACAGCTTTCAAAAGCTCATCAGAGTCCTTGTTTTCAGCTATAATGATTTTTTTAGCCTTAAACTTGGTTTCCAACGCTTTGTCAGGCACCATTAGTATTATTACATCTGCATTATTGGCATAACTGAAGTCAAAACTGGGGCAGTCAATAAACTGCAATTTAGCGTCTTCGAACCATCCCATGGCCGTCTTTACTATTTGGGTTGAAAATGCAAACTTCTTTGGCTTTCCCTCGCCAGTAAAATGCTTGAACAATGTGGTTTTTCCCGAATTTGGTGGACCTATAATTACAATTAATGGGGCCACTTTCTTAATTCCCTTCTTGCTCCTTGCTTTCTTGGCCTTTCTTTCAGACTCCTGCTTATTTTCAAGGCGAGAAATTGAACGCTTGAGTTGTGCCATAAGATTCTCGCCGCCCTTGTGTTTGGGCGCAAGGCTAACTAATTCCCTTAGAAGACGTATTTTCTGAGGCCCACTCTTCGCGTCCTGATACTCTCTATACTTCTTATTGAATTCAGGAGTAACATTTGCCGGCACATTAATACCTACTTAATGGGTTAAAATGTTTAGCGAATTTCCTTGTAATCTGCCTTTTTTCCAATCTTGTCACTAGCCTTTTTCAGACTCTTTGATTTGTGAGTCTCTGCGAAGGTCACAACATCTCTTAGCAAATAATAAGGGATGACTCCAATTGGGTCTTTCTCAAATCTCCTTGCTGAAGACACGACATGAGTTTTTCTAAAGTACTTAGTTTTTCCAACCTTTCGCATCTGAGATGTAAATGCCACATCTTCACTTGGAACTTCTGGGAACATTCCAGTCTTTTCAAACAAGTCTTTCCACACTACTGTATTAATCCCAGTAAGTCGAGCTTTCCCAATTGCAGATTGTATGAGTACAACCAATTCCAATGCGCTCCAAGCCAAGTTCAAATATCCATGAGAGAAGTCATACTTTATTCGTGCAGTTAATGCAGAAACTTCTGGATTCTCATTCATATATTTCCAAACCTTTTCCAGATAATCAGTTGGAAGAGTTGTATCAGCATCAATGAATACTAAGAGTTTTCCCTTTGCTTTCTTTGCACCAAGGTTTCGAGCATATGCAATTCCCTTACGCTTGCATCTTACGACTTTGGCAAACTTCTTTGCAATTTTTACTGTGTTGTCTTTTGAATTGCCGTCAGCGACAATGATTTCAAACTTTAGTTTTGTTTTTTGACTTTTTATTGATTTTAAACAAGCCCCAATCATCTTTTCTTCATCTAGCGCCGGAATAATAAAAGAAACATCCATATTGAAATTAGGTTGATGCTATAGAAAAGCTTTCAATATCCCTTTCTAAACATCCCAAAGAATCGAGATAGGAATCCCTTAGGTTCTGGTTCAAAATCTACGTCTCCAATTATTGATGATAATTCAATTATGGATTCTACTCCTGGACTTCTTGGACTCGAGATGACTGCAGGAACCCCGTATCCAAGGGCTCTTCGTATTTTTTCATCCTCAGGAATGACTCCAAGTAATGGAACACCCTTCAAAAATCCTTCAACTTCTTCAGGATGCAACTCGTATTCGAGTCCTCTGTAAAAATTCAATACCATCCCACCAATTTTCGCCTTCTTTCGGGTTAAAAGGTCTTGAGTTCTCTTAGCTTCAAGCATTCCAGAAACTGCAGGTGTACTCACGACTATTGCGGTGTCAACTCCCCGTACAATGCCGGACGTTTCTTTTCCTAACCATGGTGGCGTGTCTACAACAATGAAGTCATATTTTTCCTTTAAGGGCTGTATAAATTTCCTGAAGTTCTTAAAAGTAGAGGTTTCTTGGTCTGGAGTGAATGGTCCTGGAATTATATCAATCCCAGTTCTTGGGTCTTTGTAAATGGTTTTTTCAGGTGGGAGTTTTCCAGAAAGCATGTCCTTAACATGGACTGGCGGATTCAATAGCCCGAAATGGCTTGAGAGGTCAGCTCCAAGAATATGCGTATCAATAAGCAACACTTCAAAATCAAATTCGTGTTTGAGTGTGGCACCCACATTAGCGGTCATTGTTGTCTTCCCGACACCACCTTTTGTCGAGAAGAAGCCCATTACTTCTCCCACTCTAAAAGAGGATTTGTGTATTTAAAATACCTGCTCTGATGCCGACTTAACGAGTCCAACAAAGAGGGGATGTGGTTTTAGTGGCCTGCTTTGGAACTCTGGGTGGTATTGCACCCCAATAAAGAACTGTTTGGGAATTTCTAATACTTCAATTGTCTCATCCACATGTGAAATTCCTGTAAACCTCAATCCAACGCCTTCAAGAGTTTTTCTGTACTTTGGATTGAGCCCATATCTGTGACGATGCCTTTCACTTATTTCTGTGATTCCATACAACTTCGCAACTTGGCTGCCCTTTTCTAATTCAACATCAATTGAACCAAGTCTCATGGTTCCGCCCATAATGTCCTGACTGGCTTCCCAATGTGGAATTATTACTGGCTCCTCTGTTTGAGAATTAAATTCAGTACTATTTGCATTTAGTCCAAGTTCGGTTTGTGCAATCTCAACTACTGCGAGCTGGAATCCAAGACATAATCCAAGCCAAGGAATCTTGTTTTGTCTTGCCCATTTTATTGCGGAGATTTTTCCTTCAATTCCCCGTCCACCAAAACCTCCCGGAGTTATTAGTCCTGAAAGTCCTTTTAGCTCCTTTTCAGATACATTCTCTGAATTAATCCATTTAATATTCACATGAATTCCCAGCTTTGCCCCTGCATGGGTTAATGCCTCAACTATACTGAGATACGTGTCGCCTTGAGAGTACTTGCCAACAATACCCACATCTATGGTTTTTTCTGGGTTTAGTGACTCTACGAAGCCTTCCCATTCTGTGAGACTTGGCTCCCTAATGTGTAAACCAAGCTTTTCTTGGATTCTGTGGTGAATTTTTGCCTTTGCCAAGTGAAGAGGAAGTTCATAGACCGAATTAAGTGTTGGGTCGCTTATTACTGCATTTTCCTTTACATCACAAAATAATGCAATTTTTTCCTTCGTTTTATTGAGCAGTTCTTGGTTACATCGCCCAACAATAATGTCCGGTGTGATTCCAATTTTTCTCATTTGAATAACACTGTGTTGTGTTGGTTTTGTTTTCTGGTCGATTCCAGATAAAGGTAGGTATGTCAAGTGAATATTGATTACTTCCTCTTCATTTTTTAGCATTCGAAGGGCTTCCATAAATGCCATGCCCTCAATGTCTCCAACAGTTCCACCCACTTCAACAATTAGAATGTCATTGCCATTTCCCAAATCTTTCAGAGTTTCAATGACCTCTCGAGTCACATGTGGAACTATTTGAACAGTTTTTCCGAGATAATCCCCTTTCCTTTCTTTTTCAATAACTGATGAAAATATTTTTCCAGTAGTCAGATTGTTTTTACTGGTGACTCCATTTCCTAAGAATCTTTCATAGTGGCCAAAGTCTAAATCAACTTCACCGCCGTCATTCAATACAAAGACTTCTCCGTGTTCAAATGGGCTCATTGTTCCAGCATCAATATTTACATATGGGTCTATTTTTGCAATGGATACTTTGTATCCACATGCCTTCAAAATTGTGCCAATACTCGATGACAAGAGACCCTTACCTAGACCACTCATTACTCCGCCAGTGACTATGATGTACTTGGTCATTTTCCTACCCTCTCATAAGTTGTGAATGAAAACCCGTCCAAATCATGTGTTTCAACATCTTTCCAAATCCGTAAGTCTATTTCTGGGAACCTCTTGTCCCCTCCAGTTTTCCTGTGAACATGTGTCATCTCCAGTTTGTCTGCAATTTCAATTCCCTCTTTGTAGACTTCCTCGCCTCCAATAATGTAAACCACATCATAGTTTATTCCCTCGAGATGTGGGTGTTTTTGCTGTACCAGCCCAATTGCGTGGTCTAATGATTGAGCTACAACTACTTCCCCATTAAGTGGGTCATACTCGTCATTTCTCGACAAAACATAACTCAATCTATTTGGCAAGGGTCGAACTGACTCTGGAAGAGATTCATACGTCTTTCTCCCCATTATGACGGGGTGACCAATAGTCAATTTCTTGAATCTCGTTAAATCTTTAGGAAGTTTCCACGGGATTTTTCCATCCCCTCCAATATAACCATCTTCCGAAACTGCTGCAATTATTACAATTTCCATTTTTACACCGCAATCTCAAATTTAATTGTTGGTTGATGCGTATAGCCAGTAAGCTGAGAGTCTTTGTATCCCCAATTTAATACTGAATCAAAATTAGCAGTCACCACTTCTGGCAACTCATATGGTTGTCGACTCAGCTGCTCTCTCGCACCTTCCACATGATTTTCGTAAATATGTGTGTCTCCAAGGAATCCTGTCAGTTTACCTTCCTTGAATCCAGTATCTTTTGCTAGTAAGTGAAGTAAAGTGGCATAGCTCGCAATATTGAATGGAAGCCCAAGCATAACATCGATTGAGCGTTGAGTCCACATTAGGTTTAATTTTTCATCTACTACAGTAACTTGGAATTGATAATGACATGGCGGTAATGCCATCTTGTCAAGGTCGTCGACATTCCATGCCGAAACAATCATTCTCCTGTCTCCGGGATTGGTTTTTAGAGTATCAATTAAACCTGCCAGCTGGTCAGTTCCTTCTCCCGAATAATCTACGTCATATCCCCTATAGTCTGCGCCAAAATGTTTCCATTGCCATCCGTATACAGGTCCTAAGTCTCGCTCTTCCTTCATTCTTCGTTTTGTTTCTTCATCATGACCATATGGAACTTTCATAGGATTGCACCATTCATCCCAGATATGATTATTTCTGTCTTGTAGCCATTTCTTGTCTGTTATTCCTTTAATGAAAAATTCGAGTTCTGATGTAACGAGCCGATATGGAATTCTTTTGGTTGTAAGAAGGGGGAATCCGTTTTCCATCTCGTGTTCAAACATCATTCCAGGAATCGTGTAGGCTGAAACCCCCGTTCTATTTTCTTTCAGAACGCCTTCATTCAAAATCGTTCTAACTATGTCCAAATACTGTTCCATCTCAATCCCTCACAAATACAAAGTCAAACAAATTTCTCTGGTTCTCTTGCACAGGTTGTATACTGTGGTTGGTATTAATAGAAATCTACACTCAGTTGTATATTTTTCAATAGCTTTTTTAATACACAAAAACCCCTCTGTATAGTGCGCAAGAAAGCGGGGTAGGGCAGTCTGGAGTGCCCGCTGGGCTCATAACCCAGAGGTCGGAGGTTCAAATCCTCCTCCCGCTATCAAACTTTGCAAAATCCCGCTTTCCTAAAGGACTAAGCGCGGGAAAAGTTTGATCAAATAACAGGTGTCTGAATGTCAAAATTTGCAAGAGATCCAGTTCATGGTGAAATAGAAATTTTGGATGAGTTTCTCCCGATTGTTGACCATCCGACTTTTCAAAGACTCCGGGGAATCTGGCAGGTTGGTTTGGCACACTTAGTTTATCCCGGTGCAACACACACACGATTCTCACATTGTCTCGGCTCGTTTCACATTGCGAAAAAATTTGATGACCCGTTAATTATGTTATATGCATTAATCCATGATGTTGGACATCCGCCATTGTCGCATGTGGTTGAATCGGCACTCCATACGGCCGGAATTGATTTTGACCATGATTCTCAATCCAACAAGTATATCCGAGATATATTGAGTGGGACTTCATTTTCACTGAGAGACCTTAAACGTGCTATGAAGAAAGGAACTCTTGTTCACGGAGACCTGGGTGTTGATAGAATGGATTATCTCTTGAGAGATAGTTATTATACTGGGGTTACTGCTGGAATTCTTCATTGGAGTAGGTTAGTTAGACTAATCCGCGCAGAAAATAATAAGACTGTTATTCATCCAAAGTCAGTTGAATCAGTGGAGCAATTCTTTATTGCACGATTCATTATGGGGTCGGCTGTTTACTTGCACAAGACTAACTTAATAATTGGGGCAATGGTTGCTAAGGCAATTGAAAAACTACTTCAAACGCATAACCACAAAGATATTGTTACAATGGATGACCACGGATTAATTGCGGCATTTAGGGAAAATACCGAGTCTAAAAAAATCTGGGAAAAAATTGCATCTCGCGATTTATTCAAACGAGTTGGAGTTTTTGAAAACCACGAGTATGCGGAATCAGAATGTGACCGGCTCGTGTCTAAGTTTGGTGAAGACAACGTAGTAATAGGTCGTAGAAAGGCTTGGTATAAACCTATTAATGTTGTGCTTGAGACTGGGGAAAATCTTGTTGATGTTTCCCCACTTGTAAATTCTTTGGTTGATGCAGATAAGCGGAAACAGTATTCTTTTGTTGCAATTGATAAGAAATTCCTCAAGGATATAAAAAAATAGAAATTTGAATGGTTTTCCAAAAACGTTTATAAGTTATTGAATGAAAACAAATTGTGTCACCTACTTTATGGGCGTTGCTCAGCGTGTTTTTAGTGAGCCTTGTTTCATTTGTTGGGGCATTTACTCTATCAATAAAAGATGAACAACTTGAAAAAATCTTACTTTACTTGGTTAGTTTATCGGCTGGAGCACTTTTGGGGGGTGCATTCTTCCATTTGATTCCTGAGGCTGTTGAGAGTGCAGGATTTGGTTTTCAAACTTCCCTTCCAATTCTTTTGGGAATTGTTTCATTCTTTGTACTAGAAAAATTCCTGCATTGGCGCCATCACCACGTTCCACATAGAAAGGGAGATATTATTCCACTGGCTATGATGAATCTGGTTGGCGATGGGTTTCACAATTTTATTGATGGATTAATTCTTGGGGCAAGTTATCTTGTTAGTATTCCAACAGGTGTTGCTACAACTATTGCAATAGTTTTCCATGAAATTCCTCAGGAGATTGGGGACTTTGGGGTTCTCCTTCACAGTGGACTTTCACGGGGGAGGGCACTTCTCTTAAATTTTGTTGGAGCTCTTTTTGCAGTTCTTGGAACCATCGTTGCACTCGTTGCTTCTTCATTTGTACCAAAACTAACAACACTCTTAATTCCTTTTGCAGCAGGTGGGTTTGTATACATTGCAGGTTCTGACCTTATTCCTGAAATGCACAAAGAAGTTAATATGAAGAAATCCGCAGTACAGCTCGTGTTCTTGATTCTTGGAATGTTCGTTATGTTCTTGTTGGGATTCTTGGAATGAAAATTTATTTTTGGTCAAGCTTTTGGAGGAGCGAAGCGACGAAGAAAAGCTTGTATGGACTGGGCGGGACTCGAACCCGCGACCTCTGACTTGCGAAGCCAGTGTCCTTCCTCTAGACTACCAGCCCGACTGTTGCGTCAGTCGACAACGCGTACCGATTCACTTCGTTCATCGGCACAGATGGGCTTAAACTACCTGTTTTTAAGTTTCACGACAGTAACAATTTAAACTTCTGAACTCCAATGACTTATGAAATGGCTATTTTTAGTTCTGATATTTGGACTAGCGTTTGCAACTACAACAACTACGTCAGTTCGTATAATTGACCATGAATTGGGATATATCAGTGTTACGGGAATTTCTGAAAAGGGTGACCTATTCGAAGTTAATGACTCGACACTCTATATTAAAGCAAAGTCTTTGAAAGAATTCACTGTACACAATTACACAGTGAGTCTAGTTCCAAGAAACTTAGAAAGACTAGCTGAAGACTTTGGTGTACCCTTGTCTGGTTCAATTGACTGGACAGTTCCAAAGGGATACTCTGCTTCTCAATCAGTTGAGCTGCCAGACATTGTGTGCGGAACCTACAAAGTAACAGGGGACTTAACATACAGCATTAATGGAACTCTTCAAACCTATACAGATAATTTGAAGTTTACTGCACCTTGTAAAAGTTTCAAGATGCGACTAGTTTCAGGTTTAGTTGCTAGACTCCCATACCCAATATTAAAGATGGTGGCGGGTTGGTTCGGCGTTCAGTTCACTTGAGTGTGACTGTCCGCATCTTTTTTACTTTTTGATTCAAATTCCGTGTATAGGAAAATTGTTGTCGAAAACAGAATCGCTGCAATTAAGAATGAGTCGAAGAATCCAAGAGAATTAATGAGTATTCCACTGAATGCACTTGCTATCGCAAATGATAAAACTCTGAAAAACAGAAAAGTTCCAAACACCTCTTCTCCAATCTTCAACCCCGAATATTCAAAGAACATCATAATGAACCCCCACGAAATTCCGTTGATTAGGTAAAATGAGAGGAAGAGTAACATATTACCCCACATTATTGACAAGAGTAAAATTGAATATGCACACAATCGCAGAATGTATCCGAAAATATACCCCCTGTGTCGCAAGCTTCCCGCTATCCTAAAAAATGCAGAACTCGACAAAGCATCGATTAATAGGCACATATAAATCAACTTAACTGCATTAAACTCAAACTTAAGCAGGGTTGTTAGTTGTGGAAAAATTATTCCAGATGAAAGTGAGAAAACAATTCCAAATAAGTACAGTGAAAATGCTCGAGGTTCCAATTTTATTTGGGGTGCCCGTATTTTAATTTTTCCTATGGTTGAAAATAACCAGACTTCAAACTCCTTCAATTCTTCAATTCCGTCCTGAACCGTCTTTGCAATATTCGCTTCGCCAATTACACGCGTTACAATTGGAATTGATAATGTTGCGAGTGATGCCAAGACAATTGTGAATTGGTCCAGTGAAAGAATGTTAACTCCTACGAATCCCAGCAGGAGTCCGACAGCCCATGCGAGTCCTACGGTCTGCTCAAGATTTCCGAGTGCTTCTCCAAGCGACCCTTCCTTTCGTCTGATTTCTGCCATAGCAACAAAATACACTGCCTGTGGGAAGAATGCCAGAACGAAGACTGCTGGATATATCAATGCAGTATGAGTTAACATGAACAAGCCAACTATAATCCAAAGGTAGCCCATTGCAACCAAGTACTTACGATTAGTTACTCGTGCAAATCTGCTCCACAAAATGGGTCCAAACAAGAGACCAAACAGACTGATTGAATTCAAAATTCCTATTTCAATTGCGCCTTTACCCATTGATAGGAGTATTAGTGCAGGCAATGAACTGTACGCCGCAAGAATAACTTTATACGGCATCATCATAATTAGTTCATTCACAAAAAACCTTATTCTTGAGACAAATATGCTTTGTTAATCCATAGTTATTATTCACATAAGTTTGGTAAATGGGCCCACAGGGATTCGAACCTTACAGGGGCTTCGCCCCTTGTATCCCCAATGTCCCGCCAAAGGCGGGACTATTTTG
>JAAOXX010000038.1 GCA_018221025.1 Candidatus Altarchaeota archaeon
ATTTTCTTCAGTATACGGTCGTGTGATTTTCACATCACTTACTTTAGAAAGCTTGCTGATGAATTTGGCATCATTGGTGAACGGCTTAATCCATTTCCCGTTTTTAATTTTGTCTTTGACTCTTTTGAGATTTTCTTCAACCAAGTCGGTCGGTTCGAAAGGCAGTTCTATAGGTGCTGGTTCTTCTATAGGTGCAGGTTCCTCTATAGGTGCAGGTTCCTCAACAACTGGTTCAGTTGGAGGTTCAATAGGTGGTTCCTCAACAACTGGTTCAACTGCAGGTTCTTCAACAGCTGCTGGTTCTTCAGCTACAGGTTCAACAGTTGGTGGTTCTTCAACAGCTGGTTCAGTTGGAGGTTCAATTACAGCTTCTTCAAGTGGGGGTTCAATCAATTCTACCTCTTTTTTGAGTGTTGGTTTTTCTCGGTCGCCAGTTTCTATTTCTTTCAGTATGCTATCCACTTCAATCATGTTGGGTTGATAATCTTCGTGAACACTCAACTTTTTTCTATCCCTCTTTTTATTCGGTACTAAACTTTCCAACACACCTTTGACAATTGCAGTATATTTGGTTTCGTTTTGTACACTTTCAGGAAGTAATTCAATGCCATTATCCCACAAATCATAAGCAGATGCAATCCATTCTTCTTCGTTTTCAGGCATCTTACCGAGTCTGTTGAATACGAAATCATTGCGTTCGGTTATTATGGAATCCTTACTTGCTTCAGTATCTCTTGCGTAAAGGCGAGGATTTCGCATTTTGCCAATATCATTTAACTTTTGAAGAAGTGAGTAACCATTATATCTCGATTCCACGTTTTCTCCAGTCAGGTGTTTTTCTTCTTCTTTTTCACCGAAATTAAAGCGGGCTGCAAAATATTCATTACCTATTTTTTTACATACTTTCCCTATATTTGGATTCCACCATTTTGCACCAATAAGTTGTGCAGCCTTGTCAACATCTTTGATTTCCTGATGAGTAAGTGCTGCAAATAATGAAATGCCTGCTGCTGTCGCAAGTTCAGAGTTATTTGGAACTGTTCTGCGTGAACCGTATTTTCCTCTTGTTGGGTGGTCCGGCGAAACTGTTTTATTCGACCAGAGCACGTCATCCATAACTTCACCAAGGAAATCAATGCTTTCGAGATAAGGAATTAACGGAAGAAGTTGTTTGGCAGTCATTTCTTCAATTTTTGAAGTATCGCCCAATTTCAATTTCTCGATAGCTTCTTTTAGCTGTTCATTTCCTGGTTGTTCAAGAGCTGATTCCAGTTCCCTGATTTGTTCGTCTTTACTCTTGATTGCTTTTGGTTCAAGAGCTGATTCCAGTTCCTTGATTCGGTCGTCTTGTTCTTGTAGTTTTTGTTCGGCTTCAACACCTTGCAGTTCTGCGACAAGAGCGGCTTCTCGCAGGTATTCCATTTCTTCATCGAGAATGCTTGTTTCCTCTTCCAGATTGTTGATTTTGTTGTCAAGATCTTTGTTTTCATTTTCGAGTTTCTCTATGCTTGTATTGAGTTCTTTGACTTTGGCGTTGCTTTGGCCAGTAAGTTTCTTGATTTCTTCCTTGCGTTTGTCTTCGGATAACGTTCGTTCAGTATCAACAATATTCTTGAATTTATCCAGAATTTCAATTTTAATGCGGTCTTCCGGTAAATTTGGATCAAATGGCTCTTTCATTTGTTCGAGATATGTTGGAATGGAGTCACTTTCATTGTTATTTTTCCAACCTTCTATTGTACCATTTATTTCTTGGATGTACTCATTTTCAGACTTTGCCTTAGTCTGCTCGGCTTTCTTTGTATCTCGGGTGACTTTTACTGCCTTAAGTTTTTTGAGATTGTCTGCCGCAGTATCTTTATCGGCTTTTAGTTGTTTGGCATCTTTCTCAACCCGTACATCAATCGCATTTTTGTTCTTTTCTTTTTCTTTGGGCGTGCCAATTCCAAATCTGTCAATCAACTTTTTCACATATGTCGCTTCAGACGGATAATCTATTTTGAGCATATTATGATATGCTACCCAATCAGAATCAGGCCTGGTTGAATACTTGATACCTCCCTTATTTTTATCAAACAATTCTTTGGCTGTTTCCAATTTTTTATCCTGAATTATTTTATTGAGTTTAACCGGGTCCTTTTCATATTTTTTTGTTATAGTCTCAACTTCTTCAAGCTCATCAAGTATTTTTTTAGCAGGTTTCAATTCAGTTGTTAATGGTTTTCCTTTGATTTGGAGTTGGAAAATCTTTTCAATGTTATCAGCGTGTTCTCCGAAAACCATTTTGTTACTGAGTCTTGTCCTAATTATGCCTTTTTCTGCGTATTCGGTAGCAATTATTTCTTTGATTCCCCTATCTATTTTAGGTAGACTTATGATAAATCCTCCAAATGCATCCAATTCTTTTCCTTCACCCAATTCATTTCGGTATTCTTGTCCTGATTTTTCTTTCAATTCCAAAATTGTTTTGACAGGGTTTTTACCTATGGTCTTGGTATAAGCCTCTTGTAAATTTTCAGGCAAGAATTCAACCGCACGAGGATGTTTAATGCGCCAAATCATGCCTTTCTTTTTGAGCAGTCCGGCCAAATTCGGATGTTTATCATAGATGCTCACTTGTTTCAATTCTTCTATTCTATTATCATTTCTTTCCGAATCAAGATAAATTGCCACTTTCTCCGGAATTTCATTCAAACCCCATTCATGGAGCAGTTCTAGACCACGTGGGTCTTCTTCACTCATAGCTCTTCCGGCAACATACATACCTATTAGAGCTTCTGGCTTTTGGTTTAATCTATCTGTGAAATCATAAACTTGTTCGAGTATCCCAGAAGTCAATTCTTTTTGCTCATCTTCACCCAAATCTCCGCGTTTTGATATGGACTCCATACGCTCATTCAAGATATTGCTCATTTCTTCTACAGTAATATATCCGTTGAGCAACTTTGTCAGATGGTCAGTAATGGTGAATTTTTCAGAATGTTCAAGATATGCCTTAGTTATATTGCCCTGTAGTTTATACTCTTGGATGGTTTCATAGTGATCTTTGAGTGTCTTTTGTTGTTTTTTAAGAGCTTTGAAATCTATAACTACTTGTTCAATATTCTCTATGAATTTTGTACCGATCTCTGCAGCATTTTCGAATTGATTCTTGTACCTCTCTTGAAGTGGCTTACCGGCTTCATCCATTCTGTTGATATCACTATTTTTTGCAGATTCGATTGATTGTTCACGGACATACTTTAATCTGGCTGTTCTTTTTGCATTGGAAGCTTTTGCCAACTCCAGATATTTTATTGCTTTTCCGTATAGTTCCTTTACTTTCGGACTGCGCAAGTGGGAATGATTGTCTTTGAGATGCTCAATAAACGCCCCGAGATATCCAATAGACGGAACCTCGCCTACACCATCGAATATCTTAAATAATCTTACAAGTTCTTCATCTGTTTTCTTTCCCATCTCCGCTATTAATGGCTTTTCTCCCATTGATTTACAGAATTCGAATGCTGTCTTCGGGTCGTTCAACCATTTTTGCTCATGTGTGTGTTTTATAAGTTCAGTTTCCAATTCGGCAATCTTCTCCATATTTTCCGGTGTTTTTTCAAGAGCGGATAAGTCCTGATTTACCTTATCTATTTTACCGTCAAGTTTTTTGGATTCTCTTGTTGTTTTCAATATATTACTCAATTCGGCAATGGTCATTTCATATACCGGGGTCTTTGTTCCCATTGCATGTAATATACTCTCATAAATTTCTTTTCCTTCCACACTTCCATCAGGGAATTGGCGGACATATTCTAACCTGTCTTCAGGATTTTCTTTTCTTTGGTTGACGGATTCTGAAAGTTCTTCTTTCATTTGGTGGTAGTTTATACCCATCTGTTTCTTCAGAGAGGCCTGTCCTGGCATGGAGATTACTTCCCATGGAGTTTCGTCCCAGTCAACAAGCTCGCCATTTAGACGGAATAAGTTTTCGTCCGCATCGTAAATTACGTCTTTCACAACTTTATCTTTGAATCTGAAAAACTCTTCATCGATTTTGATTCCATATTTTTCATTATCAAGCTGTTCTTTGAGTTCTGCTTTCTTTTCGTCATCAGATGCAGTTTCAATTTGTTCTTCGAGTTCTTTTGTTTTTGGATTGCTCCTTACACGAGGAAGATAAAGTGCAAACTTTCTGAATTCGCCTGTTGCTTTTTCTTCACCTGTTGAAGCATCAGTTTCCATTATATCATAACTGCCGAGAACTCCTTTTTCAGCTAATTTCTGTGCGAAATCAGTTCCTCTCGTATCTTCAACCAGCTTATGGATTCTCGTTCCCAAACTCAAATCATAATTATCAGTTTTGGGTTTGTTATTTTCGTCTTTGTATTTGTATTCGAGAACGCCATCTTTCATATTATAGTATTTCGTGTCTATTTGCAC
>JAAOXX010000039.1 GCA_018221025.1 Candidatus Altarchaeota archaeon
ATTTCTTATTATCAACTGTGTCTACAATGTAAGTATTTGTAGAGAATTTTCCTCTCAACGCCTTAATGTCACTTTGAAGCACAACTTTTCCGTGATTGAGAATTGTCACATGGTCAACTACTTTTTCCAATTCGTCGAGGATGTGGCTGCTGACAAAAATTGTCTTCCCTTCTTTTTTTGCAAGGTCTTTAATTTTTTCAAGGACATCGAATCTCCCAATTGGGTCAAGATTTGCAGTCGGCTCATCTAAAATTAAAACTTCAGGATTGTGAATTAATGCTTGAATTAATCCAACTTTTTGTTTCATACCTGCACTGAAATTCTTTGCATTCTTGTCTCTGAAATCACTGAGTCCCATCCAACCAAGTAACTCGTCGGCTCTTTCCTTTGCCTCATCGATTGGGACCCCACAGAGCTTTGCGTTGTAAACAAGAAAATCAAATGCTGAAAGTGAATAGAAACTGGGGTGTTCTGAGGAGTAGCCTATCTTTGCCTTGGCTTCATTCTTGCCGGCAGCTATTCCAAAAATGTGTGCATTCCCGCCAGTTGGAGTAATTGCACCAGTAAGCATCTTAATGGTAGTAGTCTTTCCAGCGCCGTTAGGACCAATAAACCCATGAACTGTTCCTTTCTCAATCTGCATGTCCAGTGAATTGACGGCGGTTAGTTTCTTGAAGAGTCCAAAGCTCTTAGTCAAGCCACTTGTTTCAATTGCTATCTCCATTTTTTCACCGCCTTAAATCCTCCAAATACCAGTAAGATTCCAATGAGAATTGTGTTTAGGAATCCCAAATCAGCTGAAGTAAATGTGTCAACTTCATATGTGAACAACTTTTCAAAACCATCTTCATTAGTAAGAGAAACTACAACAGTGTGTTCACCATTAGGAAGACGAATTTGGAATTCGGATTTTCTGCCAGAACCAGTCGGCGAACCATCAACAATAACAGTCGTATAAAATCCAGAGTCTGTTGTAACTCCGATAACTGAGCCATCAACTATGATTGTTGGCTCAGGAACTGCGGCGTCTTCTAAGTAGAATATTTCACCCGATGTTCCAATCAAAACTGTTTTATCACCATAGCTGAAAGTCTCTTTAATATTTTGATTCAGGTATGCTTCCATTCGGTCTCCCGTAATATTGTAGACACCCCACCTTCCCCGAGAACTCCCACCCCCATCCATCTGACCAGGCATAGTGAATACGAGCAAGTCTCCAAATCGTTGCATATCCGATACGTATTGCCATTCATCTGAGCCACCGTCTGAATTATCAGGCTCACCATCAGGGTAAACTGTTTTCAAAATCTCTTTAGTTTGTCCATCAAAGAAAATCAGCATGGTTGATTCATCACCCCATCTCTTTGTTGCCCCTATTACAATTTCGTTGTATCCGTCGTCATTCATATCGGGAACAATTTCAACAGGCATCACTTTTCCATACGCATTCCAGACATTCCAAAATTCACTAATTCCAGTGTACTCAAATTTGTATGTAGGTGAAAACACGGTTAATACTGGGCCATTCGATTCATACAAAACTGCGTTCTCCGGTTTCCCATCACCATCGATATCTCCAATAGCTAATTTACTAAAGAATTGGTGGGCAGAATAAGAGAATCTTTGTCTACCATCTCTGGAACTAACTAAAAAGATGTTATTTGGGCGATTCTCAACCCATTGTGAAATTATGAAGTCCTGAGTTCCGTCGCCATCAATATCTTCGATGTTTTTCATATCGTTGGCATTTACATTTTTGTATGTTGACTGCCACTTAATTGTTCCATCACTCAGAATCACCGAGACATTTCCTTCCCAAGTTCCAATTAAGAATTCACCGACACCGTCTCCAGAAAAATCATCAACACACATAACCGCCCCATTTCCATTGTACCAAGGGGCCGTATATTTCTTTGTAAGATTTTCAGAACTATCATATCTCCATGTCTGTGCATCCTTAAACAAAAGCTCACTCATATTAGTTCCATCAAGAACTACAACATATGAATCTGCACTGACTACGATATCAAGCACCCCATCACCATTGTAATCACAAGTATCAGTTTTTTCAATTCGAGTTCCAAGCAAATAATCTTGCTCATGACCGATAACGTGTTTAAGGGCTTCCATAATTTCAAGGGGAACTGGAAGTCTGCTCAAGATTCCAGACCATAATAACATGGTGTTCATATCGTAACCGAGATTCTCCCCGTATTTGAAATCGTCTGGAATGTTATCCAATAAAGAGAAGCTGTAATTTTGTAGAGAAGCCATTAAGGTTTCATTAGTAAGGTACTCATCAAGCCCCCCTCCATATTTGGCGGATGATGCATTTCTTATCCATGAAGTTCCATTGCTTATGCTTGTAACAACGAGTCTGTCATTTCCACTTGCAGAATATCTTGAAACCACGAAGTTTCCAACAACATGAATATTGGACAGGAATCCTTCTTTTGCAAAAGTTTCTGGAAGAGAATAAATCCACTTGACCTCGTCTTCAACTGCAAATAGTGAATAAAATTGAGGATTGCCTCCTTGAGAGTATTCATCTGCAGTAAAGAAAATCGTCGTGTCACCGGCATCAATTGCACTTACTTTTGATGCTTGTGGCATATACCACTCTATGTTTCCCAGTGAATCAAGGAGCTTAATTTCGCACGAACTTGCAATTAAGATGTCGCCACGGACCAATATTTTATGGTCTGTTTTTTCACATGAAACCCCTGTAAATTCAAGGGTTCTCAAAAGTTCGCCTGTGGTCTTAGAAAACACATCAACTACTTCAAGAGCGCTTCGTGTAATTGAGAACACATAGACTTCATCACCATAGATATCCACATCCAAAACCCCTGTATCTTTTTCCCACAAAAGCGAAGTTCCGTCGAAAACAGCAAGACTTTCAGAAGTATAAACAACTGTAAAGTCTCCGTCTTGTTTGAGCTTCAGATTTTCAAACATACTCATGCCGTATCCAGTTTCTCTTCGGTTATTGTAATAATAAGAATAAAGTTGAGATGAAGTATATTTTTGCAACTGGTAACTGTCTTCGTTTTCCAAAAATCTAACATATCCATCTTCGCATGTGGCAATGAGGCTTTCACTAATTTCCCATACCGAACGAGGATACTTGTCAATCGTTTGGTTTGAAACTTGGTCAAGCAGCAGGAATTCTTGGCAAAGATTATTCTTACTTACAAGATTCAACTGGGAATCAATCTCATAAACTATGCCATCTTGGGTGGCTAGATAAAATCCACCTGATTCAACAAAATCCCATATATCCGATTCAGCAGTGAAGTTTCCAACTAAGTCTCCTGATTCTGAGAAGAAATAGAGAGTGTATCCGGATGCGACTCCGAATCCCTTTGATGTGTACTTCGTCGTCCAGCTTCGGGTTTGTTTTTGGTCCCAGATTAATGAGACATCGAAGACATCCATCAGGGGTTCATAGTCCCATAAGGGTGTGAGTTCGGGAAAACCGAATGCCCTAATATTTGGAAAATTTTGAGAAGTCATTGAAACAACCATTATCCCATTGTGCACTGAAAAGTCAGATACGCCTTCGAGACTGAGTTGATTTTCTAAGACTCCGTTTTCATCAAAAACATACAATATTCCTTGTGTTGCGACAACGTACTTATCATCAATTTTGTCGAGTGCTGTTGGGCTTCCACCTGCAAAATAATTAATCTGCGAGGAAAAAGCTACTGAAAACAAGAGCAAACAGGTCAGTAAAGCCCGCACAATAACAGTATTGTCAGGTGTATAAATGGTTTAAAACAGGGGCTTCGCCCCTTGTATCCCCACAGTCACGCTAAAGCGTGACAGTTTGATTAAACGTTTGATCAAAATCCCATTTTGGTCAAGGTTTTGGAACGGAGCCCGAAGGGCGGAGTGAGAAAAGCTTGAGTGCCCCAAGCGGGATTTGAACCCGCGTCACTGGCTTGAAAGGCCAGCATCCTTGGCCGGGCTGGACGATTGGGGCAACTAGATTAAAGTTGTATTTATCGTTAAAAAACTATTCCTTTTGTCTGAAAAGTGTAGTAACATATCCGGCAACCATGTTTCTCAGTCTTTTACTTGGAAAAATTAACAAATCTGAGACGGCTCTCTTATTATGCTCAAACTCACTATTGAATCGTTCTGGAAACGACGCCAAAACCTTCCTTGACGTTCTCTTAACCAGCGTTGGTCTAACTTTACCCACATTGGGACTCCATCTCACCCATTAAAAGACTTATCATGCCGAGGGTTCCGTATATACCTTTATAAATTTATGAAATCAGGTCTCTCGGTGTAATAGATGACATTAAGTCCAAATGCAATGAAAGTATACGAAGCGCTCAAGACGTTCGGTGCAAACTCATCAGAGAAGATTAAGAGTGCAGATCAAGTAATGGAAAAGGCAAAGCTCGGAAAAGGCCAAATAAATGCAGCTTTAGCGGAGCTACAAAAGAATAAGGTAGTCAAGAGAATGGCTAGGTCGAAACGAGCTGGTTATTACATCATAAAAGATATTTAAGAGTGGTAGAATGAAGAAGCTAACCGTTATTATGCTGGTTATGGCACTTGGTTTTGCTTCTGATATTTCTGCAGTTTTTACTCCGAGTACATCAACAATCCAATATGGTGAAGGTACAACTTTTACTCTCAGCGTAACAAATAATGGAGACATAGCAACTACAATTCAAGTTTCACTTACAGGAGACCCAACATGGATAAGAGTTACCCCAGGAAGCTTGTATTTGTATCCTGGAACGACTAAAAACTCTATATTTTATTTCAGCAATACTGCAACCCCGAATTCTTACATTTACAGAGTTGAACTGTTGGATAATGGCACCATGGCATGGGAAGGACTACTTGTAGTTAATGTAGAGGGTGATGGATACACGGCTACTGAGACTCCAAGTGATGATGTAAAAATTCTCAATATGCATGTTCCAAATGAAGTAAATCCAGGAGAAACAATTATAGTTAATTTAGAAGTATCTGAAAATCTGATTCCATCAGATGTAGAAATCATACTATTGAAAGAAGGAAATGAAATTGTTACAGTTTCTGAGCCACTCGACAGGATTCAAAAGAGTTTCACAGTTCAGGTTCCTGAGAGTGAAGAAGCAGGTAATTACACAATCCGAGCACATCTCTTAGGAAAGGGAATCTCCAATGAAACAAGTATTGAAATTGTTGAATTGAGTAAGGTTGAAATCCGAAGCGAAATTACAAAGAAGCTCTTAGGAAGAGAAGTCGTTTTCATTGCAAAGAATATTGGAAACACTCTCAAAGAAGGCTACGTAACTAAACAAATTAGTTTCTGGGATAGACCCTTGTTAGAAGCCTCACCTAATCCTGAAATAACCAAAGATGGTTTCACATACACTATGAATTGGGGATACACAATTGCTCCGGGAGACGAGAGAATTGTTGCATCTTATTCAGTTGATTATATTCCATACAGCATTATTGGAGTCCTACTCCTGATTGCAGTAATTTTAATTCTTCAGAAGCCTGAGGCAGTTGAAGTCAAGAAGAGTTTTGAGCACTTAGCTGGCGCTGACCACTCAAAAATAAAGGTTAAGATTGTAGTTTCAAACAGTTCAGATGAAGTAGTTGAGAATGTAGTTGTAACCGACCTCATTCCGGGAATTGCCCACTTGAAGAAGGCATACGTTGTAAAGCCAAAGGCAAAGAAGCAGAAGGATGGAACTATGCTCACTTGGGATCTTGGGAAACTAACTTCCGGAGAGGAAAGACTTTTCTCTTATGAGCTTGTTTTGAGTTTTGGAATTATTGGGAAGCTTGACTTGCCAAAACCATCAATCACTTGGAATCAATAAAATCTATAATGGGCGCGAGTTTTAGAGTTGTTTTGTACGCTTTTCCAAGTCTAATTATGCCGGGGTAGAATCTATTTAGGAACATTAAGAATTGTGTGACATTGCCCTTTCCTTTTTTGGCCCTCTCAAAATCAATGAGTTTAACCCCTTTCTTTGTTAATATGAAGTGTTTGTGTGGTCGGTGGCTCTCTTCTTTCATAATTTTGAGCTCGTCTAATTGATGCAGGGCATGTAAGAAGTATCTAGCAGAGAGCCTGATTTCATCGTCGCTCATCTGTTTAATTGACAGGCCCTTGACTCTTGACATGACAATCACGCTTCCAATTTTGAAGTATGGTGTTGGTGCAAATCCTAAGGGCTTGAGTTGTTTCAAAAACTTCCATTCTTTCTCCGTATTTTTCGACATGTGTTCCTTGAAAATCTTAATTGCAAATGGACCCACTAACCACACGCTTGAGTGCTTTCCTTCGTGTCTCACACTTGTCTACTGCGCGTATGATTAAAAGCTCAATTGGTCTTCGACACTTGCCTGAGTCACGCTTAACTATGAACTTGAAGACTCTTTATTGTGGGAGAGAAAAGCATCTTCAGCAAAATAATAAGTGGTGAAGTAAAGGGTTGGAAAGTCTTTGAAGACGAGAAGGCCTGTGCTTTTCTTGATGCTTTCCCAGTGACGGAGGGGCACGTTATTGTGGCCTTCAAAGGGGAAGACTCGGATATTTTCGATATATCTGACACAGATTTTATCCACCTGGCAATGGTTTCAAGGAAGATAGCTCAAACAATGAAGAAAAAACTGAATGCAGACTTCGTGAATATCATAACAGCTCAAAGTATGATAAAGCACGCGTTTATACACGTAGTTCCGCGATATGACCATGACCTCATGGGTATTGTACCGGATATGGAAAATAAGCGCCAGATTGCAAAAGAAGAGATGACAAAATTACAGGGGAAAATAAGGGGTGGACTAGATGTTAACAAAAAAGCTTGAAGGTATATTGGCAAAAACGGTAATAGAGGCCAACAAGGCCTTAGAATTTTCTGAAGAAGAAGGAGCAATATTAAGCATGTCTGCTTCTTGGCACAGGGTTGTTGATGACAAGAAGAAAGAATCAGTTGATATGGCGGAATTCTTATTCCTGATGTCTAATGAAGGCAAGCCAAAGCAGGTTGAAGTAAATTTTGAGAAAGAGAAATTTACAAAGAATGTCACAGATATCTCAAAAGAAATGGGCGACATGATTGAAGAAGAACAGTTCGTCAAGAGTGTAAAGATATCCACTGATGGAGACGTCATTGCAGCTATTGAAAAAGACTTGAGAGTGCAGAAGGCACTAACCAAAGCAAAACACCTCAGAATATACTCAATGGACTTCGTAATCTACGACGAAGACTACCACGCACCAGTCTGGCACATCTTACTAAAGAACTGGCCATTAACAAACTATTTCAGAAGGGAAAAACCATTGACAGTGGAAGCAGTTGTTGAGGGAACTAGAGGGAAGATTGTGAAGTTGGCTGTGTATAGTACTTAGAAAACTACTTCTTAAGAGTCTCAATAAGTTTTACTCCTTCAAGGACTCCTTTTACGAATGGGTCTTTCTTTTTTTGGTAAACGTCGGGACTAAAAATGTGCAATTGAATTTCCACCCCATAGCGCAACTCCATCTTTTTCAGAAAACCCCTGTCTATTTTTTGTCTAGTAATTACGGCCACATCAATATCCGAATCAACAGTAAATGTGAGTTTGGAGTAGGAACCAAATAGATAAGCATCACACTCATAGTTTAACAATTTTCTCGACAAATCAGTCACTGCAAAATACACATCTAGTGGAATTTTCTTGAGTTTCCAATGCTCGTGTTCAATCATTTCAATTAATTTGGTCATCCACTCCCCACTGTGATTCAACTCATATTTGCGGTAGTTTTTGATAAGTATTTTTGAACACAAGAGTTTTGTAAGTGCTTTGTCTAAAGGGACATTATTTGCTTTGGTTTTTTTCTTTAATCCTTCTCGCGTAAATGATTTTCCCGGTGCGAGTGAAAAAACTGTAAGAATCTTAAAACACATATCCTCAAAAATTATGGCCTTCATATTATCACCCAAGCAATTCCTCAATCCTCGTCACAAAATCTTTAACATTTTTTGCAAAACTGTGCGCATCTGCTTTCCACTGTTCACCTAAGACGGGAGTTCCTTTGTAGTACTGTGCCCTTACCCTCTCTCGTTTAGCATCCGTTAGTTCATCTGCAAGACTTTTGAAATCTTCATACCCTTCCTCAAGCAATTTTGTAAGGCTCCTATCTTGAACTAATCCTCTCAACAATTCAATGGTGTTTTTGTGAGCATTTGTATTAACTTTAAGCATCTGTTTTTTTGCAATCAATAACTTGCTAATATCGTGCATGGCAAAGTAACCAATAACAATTCCCCATCTGGGAAACTTATCCAGTACAAAGTCCATACACTTTAGATTGTCTTGATAACCTTTTTCATACGTGTTGAGGAACCGGTCTAATTCAAAATCAGTCAGACGAGCAACTGCTCTCTCCCGCAATAAGGTTTCAATAGAGGATACCATATTAGTGGTATTTAATCACTAAACATTTATATACTTTACCATATTTGTGGTAAGTTGAGGTATTTGTTTAAAAGACGCAAGGAAAGATTGTGAAGTTGGTAGTGTATACGACTTAGAAGTTTCTTGTTGCCATAATAATTGGGAGTACTTTCTAGAATATACATGTAGTGTAGTATATTATTAGAAAAACCATTAAACTTGTTTGGCAATAATATAGTAAAGTATATAATATTTGGTAATAACTTGCTTCGTGGAAAGGGAAAAAATACTGGAGGACAATTTCAAAGAGTTTTATTCCAGCGCAGTTACTTCATTTGAAGGTGGTCACTTCACGACCTCATATATACTATTTTTTAAGGCTTTAGTGTCACTTGCAGACCTTTCAATCTTTCACAAGAGGGGCATAATACCCCGCAACCATAAACAGCGATTTGAGATACTTAATTATATTGACTTGGGGCTAAAAAATGACATCTCACGATTCTTCAAAGAGTATACTAAAACTTATTCATCAAAAATGGTGGAAGAAGAATGTAGAGAAATAAAACAAGTGGTTGAAAAACATGAAAAATCAATGGGAATACTGGAAGAAATTGCTTGATAAGCCAGGCGTGGTAGACGTCATAATTTTTGGCTCTTCTGTTAGGGGTAAGGCTAATCCACAAGACACCGACATATGTGTGGTGTGGGGAGACAAAAAAGGTCAAACCGACGGAGCCATAGATATGAAATATGAGGAACTTTTTGCGCCCTCCTTCTTGGCGCGTGAAGACATACTTGCCGATGGATTCAGTGTAAGGCTTGGTAAGAGTCTGGCGGAATCCTTTGGATACTTCACCTTTAGGGTTTTCGACTACAGCTTGGGAAAGATGGACTACAATAAACGAGCAAGGTTCCACTCAGCCATGAGAAAAGTATCTGAAGAATTAGGAATACTAAAGTTTAGAGCCCTTGCACTCGTGCCAATTGGTGCATCTGAAAAATTTGGAGAGTTTCTTGAATACTGGGGGGCGGAGTATAGGGAAAGTAGGATGCTTTTTCCAAGACAAGAATATGAGTTTTTGAAGGCATTTCCAATACGTGCGGAGGCAGACCTTTTGTGGGAAAATAAAGTGGTAGGAAAAGTTAATGTCTCACTAAAGGAAGAAACGGGCGCATTTGTGAGTGATGGAAATTTCAATCCGAATAAACTTGTTAAGGATCATGTATCAGGAATCATAGTAGAAGGAATACTTGAGGGAGATATTGAAGAGATAAAGGCAAGTCCTTTCTTTAAACTTAGAGTTCATCACGCGAGACCTTTTGTAGTAAAAAAACTCCGCCTAGACTCATCAACCTTTCCCAGCCTAGCAGGGCAGTTTGTTTATGGAAAGAAGATTGACACAGAAGTTAAACTATCTAAATGAGACGAGGCACAAAACTGACTGAAGCCGTTGTTGAGGGAACAAGGGGCAAGACTGAGGAGTTGGCTGTGTATACAACTTAAAAGTTCTATACTTTCTTATAATTCGGGCACTCGTATCACTTTGGTTCCGGATAACACTAAGGTTTTATTCCACTGGAAAAAATATTGAACTTATGCCGAAGACATCCGCGAAGAACCCCTGATTTGTCAGTTTTCTGTCTGAATCTCGGCATAGTCACCGATGATTATTTATAGAGTAAGAATATCTTACTTCTATGAAAAAACCTCTTGAATCCGACGTGACTAAAATAAGTTCAAAAGGGCAATTAATAATTCCCGTAAAGATAAGGCAGAAACTAAAGATTAAGGACGGGAATGTATTTGCTGTTTCGGCGGTAGATAATATGGTGGTTTTAAAGAAAATAGATACGAGTATCAATGCTGATGACCTAAAGACTCTTCGAGCTGTTGAGAAGGCATGGGAAGACTTAGAGGATGGAAAATACAGGGCTTTATCTAAGACTAAGTTCCTTGAAGAGATAAAGATATGGTAGCCGTTAAGTCAGTAATAGTCGCTGAAAGTTTTGAGAAGGACTTGAAAAAAATAAAAGACAGTGCCATAAAAAAGAAGCTGAAGAATCAGCTCAGAAAAATAGTGAAGAACCCAGAAGTTGGTAAGCCCTTAAAATATGGTCTTAAGGGCGAGCGGACTGTACGCATAAAGCCGTTTCGACTGATTTATGCACTTATGGGAAGCAAGCTGGTGCTGTTGAGATTTGAGCATAGAAAGGGCGTTTATGAGAAGTAGTTTTTGCTAATTTTTTCTAATTCCAATTAAAGAGATTTTTTATCCAATCAAATACTTTTGAGAAGATTGATTTTGGCTCTTCTACTTCAGTGGTTACGGTTTCGTTAACTGCTAGAGTCTCATTAAGTGGTTGTGTATCTTCTTCCACTATTTTTGGTTCTTCTACTTCTTTTCCTCCAAAAGCATAGAGGTATCCATCCCAACTGCCCACATAAACTGTTCCATCTCTTCCTATTGCGGGTGTCGTAAGAATACCGCAACTCTTACATTCACCTTGAAATTTCCATTTTTCTGTTCCGTTTGGGTAGAGTGAATAAAAATATCCACCATTTGAACCAAAGTAAATAGTGCCTTCTGAACCCATAACAGCTGAAGAACTTACCCCCTCAAAGGCATCAGGAGTCTTAAATCTCCAAAGCTCTTTGCCTTTTTGATCTAATTTGTACATGTATGCGTTCCAAGAGCCTATGTAGATATCTCCTGTTTTTTCATCAACTAAGGGAATTGCACTAACCCCGTCCCCAGTATCAAAGTCCCATCTTTTTGTACCGTCTTTTTCTATAACGTAAACTTTACCTTCTTTTGATCCTATGTAGATGGTACCGTCACTTGTTATTGCAGGGGATGATTCTTGCCACGCTTCAAACCGGAACTCCCAAATGGTTGAACCATCTTCTTGGTTTAGTGCATAAAGTATTCCCGCTCCCCCATCATTTGAAGTGGTAGATTGATCATAGCCGCTTGAGTAAAGGGTGCCATCATAGCTTATAGCGGGAGATACAGAGATTCCTGAAATTGGGTATTCAATATGCCACTTTTCTGTTCCATCAGGATTCATTGCATATAGTTTTGCACCAACCTCCATCATTGCTTTTGCTGGACCATGTGGGTATTGTTCTGACCCCACATA
>JAAOXX010000040.1 GCA_018221025.1 Candidatus Altarchaeota archaeon
AAGGCGTACGTGTACTTAGGTGCTCCTACGACTGGTACAGTTTCAACTGTTGGTGTAACTTACACTTACAGTGGACTTAACGCAGAAGTGGCTGTCCTCGACAGCGAAGCTGACACAAGTGGAAACACTCCATTAGTAATAGTGGGTGGTCCATATGCAAACGCATTGGCAGCAAGCTTGATTGGAAGTGACGACGCAACAGTCAAAGACTTCTTCGGCTACGACGCAACTGCTAACACAGGAAAGGGTGTTGTTAAGCTATACGATGCTTCAGCAACTCCATGGAATGTAGAAGCAATGGTTGTCGCAGGCTGGGAAGCTAAAGACACAAGGGCTGCAGCATACATGCTTGGTCAATATATGACCGGAGCAAAGACTCTATCTAACTTAGACGGTTTGTCTGAGAAGAAGATCTCTGCAACCTCTGCTACAAGCTACACTGAAGAATAAGCCTGAAAAGGCTTTTTTCTTTTTTTCTTTTTTTTCTGATAGTGACTGAGGTCTCGAGTTTTTAGAACCGCCAATCTTTTAAACCCCTGATTTTGACACAGACTATGGGTTTAAGACCGGCTAGCTGTTATCGAGAGGTTAAGAATCGAGCATACACTAGAGTAGCCAAGAGAGTCATGAAAAAGGCGTTTATTAGGGGTGTCCCTGGTCCTAAAATCCAGATTTTTGATATGGGAAACAAGTCTAAGCGAGATTGGGTGTTGGGTCTGGATATGATTTCAAAACAACCAATTCAGGTTCGTCACAATCAATTAGAAGCAATTAGGATGTCCATTTTTCGTCATCTGAATGCAAATATTGGTAGGCAGAACTTTTTTTTCAGAATTCGTGCCTATCCGCACCACGTGCTTAGGGAAAATCCAATGGCAACTGGTGCAGGTGCAGACCGTTTCCAACAGGGTATGAGAAAATCTTTTGGAAAACCAATAGGAACTGCTGCACGCCTTAAGAAAGGAAAGGAGTTGCTGTCTGTCTACCTCGATGACAAGAGTCAAATTCCAATTGTTAAAAAGGCGTTTAAAATTGCCGCGAATAAACTCAGCGGAAACTATTCTATTAAGGTAAACGAGTCGGTTGGCAGAGTCTGAAAGTTTATTTACCCACCGCGGTTACTTACTATGTGTTTGGCTTCCTAAAAATATTTGGCTCTCAAAAGCAAGAGCCACAAACATCCAATGAAAAAGTGGATGTGATTTTTGAATTAGTTAAAGAAATTCGGGATGAGCTCAAGCCAGTAGGTCCATCCGGTGAAAGAGTGAGCCGACTCGATTTGATAATGGGTGCAGTTTCTAAGATGACCCCTAATGAACGAGGAGCAATTTTACAGGAGCTCGAATCCCTCGAAGTTGATGATCAAATTATTGAGTCAATTGAGGCTCCAAAGAATATTGAGGAAATATCGAAAAAAATTAATCGCAGCTATGGCTATACTGCAAATCGCCTAAGGAATTTACTAAAATTAGGAAAAGCCATGAGGAAGCGAGATGCAGTTACTCGAAAATATGTGTATCTTAGGGTTTGAACAATTCAGCTAGGTCCGTGTCAACTCGAATTCTCTGAAAATAATTGGTTTCTTCTGGTTTTATCTGGAAGCCCTTATCGAATAAAACTTTCCCGCCCCAAGCAACCATTGCACCGTTGTCTCCAGCAAGCTCATCTGGAACCACACTTAGTTTTGCACCTCTTTCCTTACACATAGTCTTGTACATTTTTTTAAGTCTTTGATTCTTGACTACACCACCAACTAAGAGAATTTCGTCTTTTTCTGTGTGGGCTAATGCTCTTTCACTAACTTCAACAAGCATGGCGAATGCATGTTCTTGGAAACTGTATGCTACATCTTCTGGAGACCTCGTTTTTAGTAGTCTTCTGGCATGGGTCATTATTCCTGAATAGTTCAAGTCCATGCCCTTTACTGTGTATGGCATCTCGGTGAATTTTCCTTTCTTTGCCAACTCTTCAATTGCTGGTCCCCCTGGGTGTCCAATTCCCAAATCTCTAGCCAATTTGTCTAATGCATTTCCAAGTGCAATGTCGAGCGTTTCTCCAAAAATCTTCCACCCATTATCCATCCCAATTATTTGAGTATTTCCCCCACTAACATACACTGCAATGGGGTCCTTTGCCTTGGTTGAATGAAGTCCAATTTCTAAATGGGCAACCCCATGATTAACTGGGATGATTGGAATCTTATAGTGAATTCCTAGGTATCTTGCAATGAGCATACCAATTCTAAGTGAGGGTCCAATTCCTGGACCGCACGAGTATGCAATTGCGTCCGGTTTACTTACCAGTGCCTGACTTATCACACCCCCAGCCACACCAACGTGATGGTTTGCGGCTTCTCGAGGATGAATTCCCCCTTTTTTTGGAGAATACATATCCCAAACATTACTCAAAATCCGTGTGCCGTCAATCATTCCTGCACCAAAGGTGTGGGCTGTACTCTCTATTCCCAGTATTTTCACTCTAAACACTTGCACACAGATTTATAATCGCTTTTGAAACCTTACTTTGTGTTGGATACATTCACAGTCCTTTCTTGGTTCATAATTGTGCTTGCAATCTACATTGCCTCCTACTATATTCTGCTTTATTTTGATGCATATTCTGAACCAAAAAAGAAACGAACCCGTCCTGAAATTACAATTGCGGTTCCAGCCTACAATGAGGAAAAAAATATTTACGCGACCCTCTTGTCGTTGAAAAACTCAAAGTATCCTTCGAAAAAACTTCACGTTGTTGTGGTTGATGATGGGTCGGTGGATGGTACTGCAAAAGAGGCTAGGCGTTTCATGAGAGAAAACCCAGAATTCGATGTGAAGCTTATTGTCAATCGAAAAAATAAGGGAAAAGCCGCAGCTATGAATAAAGTGATAAGACGCACTAAGAGCGAGTATATTATTACAATGGATGCCGATTCAGAGGCTGACCCTTTAGCAATAAGGGC
>JAAOXX010000041.1 GCA_018221025.1 Candidatus Altarchaeota archaeon
AATTGCTACACACGGTAATGTGGATGGGGTTGAAATTTCAACCATTGGTCTTGAGGAAGATTCTGCCCGCCCAGTAAAACAAGGATTCAATCTTGATAGACTTGGAGTTCCATTAATTGAGGTCGCAACTGCCCCGTCTATTACGAGTGGTGAAGATGCAAAAAAACTTGCAAAAAAAATTGGCGCGCTTTTTAGGATGGCCAAGGTTAAGCGGGGACTTGGAACAATTAGACAAGACTTGAATATTTCAATTCCAGAAGGTGCCCGCGTTGAAATCAAAGGGGTTCAAGACTTAAGCTTAATACCTTTGATTGTTGACAATGAGGTTGAGCGACAGAAAAACATTGTAAGACTGAGGAATAAAATGAAAGTGAGCTTTTCAAAAACACAAGATGTAACACCGATATTCAAAAAAACTGAAAATAAGATTTTCCAAAACACAAAGGTTTTTGCAGCATTAATTCACAATTCAAAAGGTCTCTTCGCCGAAAAACTTCATCCCAGAAAACACCTTGGGCAGGAAATTGCGGAGTATGTGAAATCTTTCAGATATGGTGGTTTTGTGCACTCCGATGAAAAACATACTCCAGTTGAACTCAAAAAACTTAGAGTGAAACTAAAAGCTAAATCAACTGACCTTTTAGTTCTGGCTGCAGGGGACAGACAAGTGATTTCATTAATTAAAGAAAGGCTTAAGCAGCTCTCTCATGGAGTTTCAGAAGACACACGAAAAGCCAATGCTGATGGTTTCACCGCCTTCCTTAGACCATTGCCAACAGGTGCAAGAATGTATCCTGAAACAGATATACTCCCATTCAAACTCCCATTAGTAGATTCACTTGAGCGTCCCGAAGACCGACTTGCCAAATTGAAAAAAATCATGCCACATGATATTGCAAACAAACTTTGTATGAGTCCAGAATACTATATTTTCAAGAGGCTTGGGAGGGTACCTATACTCGGTGTGGTTTTGACTAATTACTTACCGGCCCTCCGCAGAAAAGGGATTGAAATTTCTGAAGAGCATTTGAAGGAATTACTAAGACTATACAAACTGAACAGGGTTCCAAAAGATGGATTGATGCAGGCACTTGGTGACATAGCAAAAGGAGAATCTGTGGACCTTGACGAGGTTAATCCAGATGAAGTTCGAGCTTTTGTTAAAGAGTTGATAATTAAGAAAAAATCATACATTTTATCTTCACCAGACCCAATCAAAGGATTAATGGGTCTTGTAATGAAAAAATACCGAGGCAAGCTTCCAGGCAAGTGGATTTCTATAATAATTCGTGAAGAACTCGAGGCCATAAAATAAAAACCCTCTCGTTTCCATAGACCATGGTGAATCTTTCAGACTTGCAAGAAGAAATTATGCGGAACAAAAAAGCACGGGGTTTCAATACTACTGATGTTGGACTCGAGTTGATTTTTATGACTGAAGAATTAGGTGAACTGGCGAAAGCGTATGTGAAGAGTAATCGAAAATTTGCTTCCGAAATTAATAACAGGGAAGACATCCTTAATGGGGTTGCAGATGTGCTAATTTATGGTATTGCGATTTGTGCAATGATGGGTGAAGATGTAGGCAAGGTATTGGAAAATAAAATCGAATTCAATAAAACGAGAACCCACAACAGACACGCATAATCAGATTGGGTCGGCATCATCACAGCTCACTCAGATACCCTGGGGGTCATCACTGTCCCGCATAGCGGAACTAATTGGAATTGTTTTTCAATGCTTATAATATCTTCTTAATTGCTGGGGCGCCCACAAACACTTATAACTCTGTCTTAAACTAATTTACATGGAAGAGATGCCCATTCCGCGCCGCAGGAGTCATTTTCTGAAAAACGTCGTTTACCTGTTGCTTTTCGCGGCTTTTGGAGGCATCATTTATTATGGATACACTACCGGAGAGCTTTTAAACCTCTTGAATTTGCTCCTTAGTCAAGACCCTTTACTACTGGCTTTTGTGTCGGTGATTGGGTTAATTGCAATCGCGGTAATCATGGGTGGTTAAATGGCCAAAGAAAAAATGAGAACGGTTAAACGGTTAGGTGCAGGTTATGGTCTTAAGCCCAGGCGTCGTCTTAATGAGATTGAAGGTGGATACTTAGGAAGGTTGCAAAAGTGCTCAGAATGCGGTGCTCAAAAAGTTAAGCGCATTGAAGCAGGAATTTGGAAATGCCAAAAATGTAATAGGAAGTTTGCGTCTAACGCATACAGGGTGATTTAATGGGTACTTACAGATGTCTAAAGTGTGGAAAAACAGTTTCAGTGGACCTAAGATTTGAAAAAGTGAGGTGTCCGTTTTGCGGCTACAAAATACTAGTAAAGATGAGACCACCAATAATCAAGAGTTTCAAGGCACGCTGATAATGCCTGCTTCGAATGAAGTATATGAAGCCCTTAAACCGGAAGGCGGAGTTTCTTTTAAAGAAGGGGAACTCAAAATCACAATAAAGGCCGAGAGTCTACGCGACCTGAAAGCAAAGGTTAATTCGTGGCTTCGGCTTTACGATACCCTAAAGGGGGTAGAAATGGAGGTAATAAAATGAATAAAGAAATGAGTCCACAACAGCGCTACGCGATGACACAGGTTAATGTATATCAACAACAAATGCAGATTTTGATTTCTCAACGTCAGCAACTTGAACTTCAAAAAAAGGAGATTGAAGTTTCTTATGAGGAGCTTGAAAAAGAAGATGCTAAAGAAGTTTACAAGGCAATTGGTCCGGCATTAATTAAGAAAAAGAAAGCTGATGTATTGCTCGATCTCAAAGATGCTAAAGAGAAAGTTGAAACTAGAATTAAACTGATTAAGGGTCAGGAAAAAAAGCTTGGGGACAAGATGAAAGAACTAAGCGCTAAAATGGAGGCTTGATTATGGATGGGCTCAAACGTGCGTTGGAATTACTTGATACTATTGTTTCAGATACTACAGTACCAAAGAATATTCGTGACACGTGTGGTGCAGCTCTTACCCGTCTTAATAATCAAACTGAACGTGTTCATATTAGAATTGGTGCGGCCCTCAGTATGCTCGACGAATTGAGTCAGGATCCAAATCTTCCATTTCATACACGAACTGAGGTGTGGGAGGTTGCAAGTTTACTTGAGACTGCGTCGACCAGTGCGGAAGCAAAGTGTTAATATATGTCCCGTATAAGTTTCTTGGTGGTAATATGGTGTTAGGTAATTTACTCAAATCTGGTAGAAAAAAAGAAGAACATGTAGTTGAAGCCCGGGTCTCGAAGGATATTCAACCACGACTCAAAATGGGATTAATGGTCATGGAAAGACATGCCGATTTAGAGAAGATTCTTTCTAAATTTAGAAAGGGCGATATAGTTTTACTCGTCAAGATTAGCCCACTTAGGGAAAAAGATATGAACGAATTAAAGAAGGCTGTTGAGCGATTGAAGACGCACTGCAGTGTAACTGGTTCAGACTTAGCTGCACTTGATGATAACTGGATAGTCCTTGTTCCTCCAGTTGTTGAAATTGCAAGGTAAGCTTGTTTGCCCAGCGTGTGGCAAACTCATTCACTTTTCTATTGTTGAAAAGATAGACTTTATGGGGGAGGGTGTTTCATTATTTGCATTTAACTGTGAATGTGGTTACAAAGGAACGGATGTTTTCCCTGAAAAAATTCATGAGCCTCGTTCACTAATTTTAAAAGTGAATGGAGATCTAAATACACTCGTGGCTAGGAGTTCCACAGGAACTATACGTATACCCGAAATTGGTGCAGAAATAAAACCAGGTCCTGCTTCGCAGGGATTCATAACTACTATAGAGGGGATACTACTAAGAATCAGAAAGGTTTTTCACACTAAACCCAATAAAATCGACGCTCTACTGTCCGGAGAACCATTTACGCTAGTAATCAAAGATCCTGCTGGTACGAGTGCCATTGATTCACCAGATGCTCGAATAGATATACTAAATGATAAGTATTCTTTTTAAACCCTGACACCTAGATTTCCTGTGGAGACTGGATACCAAGTTCAAAACGTCGTTGTGACGGGCAGATTGGCGGACAGCATGAATCTTGTAGAGATGCACAACAAAGTTTCTGATAGTGTTTATGAACCTGGTAAATTCCCAGCGCTCAGAATCAAGAAATTTGGAGTGGGATTTTTACTATATAGTTCAGGTAATTTTGTCTGCAGTGGTTCAAGGAGTACTGACCTTGCTCAGGAAAAAGTGAATAGTTTAGTTGAGATGCTTTGTAAGGATGGATTCAAAGTTAAGTGTGATAATGTAGAAGTCCGAAACATTGTTGTTTCAGTTGACCTTAAAAAAAGTTTGAAGCTTCATGAATTGGCTTATGCAATTCCTGACTCTGAATATGATCCGGAGGCATTCCCTGGAATGAAACTAAGAAAGGGTTCAACTCGAATTCTTGTGTTTAGAACTGGTAAAGCAATTATCCCAGGTCTCCGAACAATCGAAGAGATTGAAAGTACAATTGGTTGGCTTGAAAATACTATCATTGCCGCTGAAGGTGAAATTGAGACTTTTGAAAAACCCAAGTACTAAACTTCAAAGTCTTCGAGTTCTGGAGCAAATTTTCCAACCTTGTCTCTAGCTTTTTCCCTTTCCTTTTGGTGGGCCTCAAGCATCTTCCAAGTCTTCTCAAGTAGGTCAAGTTTATTTTCTCCACTCAAGATTTCTCCTTTGGCTGCACGCTTAACAATATCATGGTCTTCGAAGACCGTTTTCTGATAATTACATACGACACAAACTTCAGTATTACACCCGAGTTTCCTGTGCTCTTCCACAGTCTCGCGCCCACCAGTGAATGCATTCATTATTTTCTTTTTCAATTGTTCATATGTGTCAGTTGTGAAAATCGCAGTCTCTGGTTTTGAGCTACTCATTTTTCCACCCCTCAGTCCTGGGAGGAATTTACTCAAAATGTCTCCGGGTTTGGGTAGTCCAACCTTGGGTGCAACATCACGGGTTAGCTTCACGAAAACGTCTTGGTCGACACCAATTGGAACAATAGTAGGAATTCCTAATTTTAGGCTGGGGTATAGAATATGTGCCGCTTGCATGGCTGGATAGAATTGCAGCCCAATTGTGCTTTCAGGGGCAAATCCCATTGCTGACCTGACTGTATTAGCAGTCATATGTGAACTAAGTCTAATTGCAAGATTATACACCTCTTGCTTCATATTTACTAGGTCAAGCATGACCTCTGTTTTTTTGGGGTCGTAGCCTAATGCAATTATGTCGAGCAGATTTTCATAGTCCATTTTAATTAAGTGTTCAATAGATAAACCTCTTGCGAGGAGTTTTTCATCATCACTAAATGGGATGAATACGTGTGCATCAAACTTGTCCTGCATGTGCTTCATAAATTTCCAAAGAAGCAGGTGTCCAAGATGCATATTCATACTCGGTCCACGACCCGTCATTATTGCAAACTTATCCTGAATTATTTTATCTAGGTCGCGGTGAGCAAAATACAAGTCTGGAACGAGGTGATAGTCTAATTTTTTAGCAAGCTGAGTGTCAATCATTTTTGCTCCAAAATTCTTGATGAGTCTATCATAATCAACATCATCTTCGACATTGTAGGCATCCATGATTTCCATTGTGCCCACAATTTATTATGTTGTGGGTTAAACCATAGTGTCCAAAATCATATTAATGGGTTGGTTTCATGATTTAAGTGTTGAGGACTCATACTTGCGGAGAACTGAATAAAAAACACAAAGGCAAAAAGGTAGTGCTTACTGGGTGGGCTCACAGTATCCGCGTGTTTGGAAAAAAAGCGTTTATTGATATCCGCGATAGATACGGAATTACTCAATTAGTATTGGATGACAAACTCAAAGACATATATTCAAACTTAACTCGTGAATCTGTTTTGGCAGCATCAGGAAAGGTTGCACTCAGAAAAGAACAGAACCCAAAAATTGATACTGGGGAAATTGAAATTGTCGTTGATTCACTTGTTGTAATCTCTAAAGCGAAGCCGCTGCCTTTTGAAATATTTAATCCAAGTGTTGAAAGCACTGAAGAGACCCGTCTTAAACACAGATACCTTGACTTGAGGCGTGGTGAAATGCTCCGTATGCTTGAATTCCGATTCCGTGCCGAGATGATTACTCGCAATTACTTTTCAATGAAAGAATTTGTTGAGGTAGAAACACCCTTCCTAAGTAAGCCCACTCCAGAGGGTGCAAGGGACTTTATTGTTCCGAGTAGGACTTTCAAAGGAAATTATTGGGCACTGCCGCAGAGCCCACAACAATACAAACAACTCTTAATGGTTGCAGGGGTGGATAGGTATTTCCAGATTGCCAAGTGTTTTAGGGATGAAGACCTCAGAAAAGACCGCCAGTATGAGTTTACGCAGATTGACGTCGAGATGAGTTTTGTAGATGAGCAAGACGTAGTTAACTTGACTGAAGGACTCATCAGTGTACTGTATTCACAATTACTTGGTATCACGGTGAAGAAACCATTTGCCCAATTGACTTGGCACGCTGCAATGGATAAATATGGTTCAGACAAACCAGACCTCCGTTTCAAAATACCTCTAGGTGACTTGTCTGAATTATTCAAAGACTCTGGCCTGAGGATATTCGAGAAAGAAATTGAAAAGGGCGGGGTTGTCAAAGGTCTGTTTACAAAAGAAAAGTTCAGTCGTTCTGAAATTCAAGAGCTTGAATTAATAGCTAAACGCCACGGGTTCCCAGGTCTAGCATGGGTTAAATCCGAAGATGAAATATCCGGCCCATTTGCTTCAAAGATGTCGGACTCACTCAAATCTGAGTTCTCTAAGAAAAAAGGAATATACTTCTTATTGGCTGGTAAGTGGTTGCCCGTTGTAACTGCTCTCGGTAATATTCGACTTTCCCTTGCAGAAAAAATGGGTTTGAGAAAGGGACTGAGTATTCTGTGGGTTGTGGATTTCCCACTTTTTGAATGGAGTGAAACTGATAGGAATCTTCACGCAGTGCATCATCCATTTACTTCTCCAAAGCAAGGATTTGAGTCTCAACTCTCTGAAGACGTGAGTGTGGCTGATTTATTGGAAATACCTTCCCGTGCATATGACCTCGTAATCAATGGTGTGGAGATTGGTGGTGGCAGTATTAGGATAACCGACAAAGACCTGCAGGAAAATATGTTCAAGGTTCTTGGAATTAGTAAGGAGGTTGCATGGGAGAAATTTGGTATGCTTCTTGGCTCATTTGAATACGGAGTCCCGCCCCATGGCGGGATTGCATTTGGATTTGACAGGTTGCTTCAAGTTATGTTGGGTCTGAAGAGCATTCGTGATACTATTGCGTTCCCTAAAAGTAAGTCTGGGCGCGCTTTAATGGAAGGGGCCCCATCCGAAGCAGACCTCACTACACTCGGAGAACTCGAATTACAAAAATAGGTGACATATGTGTTTGATATTGTTTTTTTAGGTACTGGGGCAATGAAACCCACCCCTAAGCGATTCACTAGTTCACTTATGCTAAGACACAAGAAAGAAACCATTATGTTTGATGTTGGTGAGGGTACACAGATTCGTGTGGCTCAAAGTGGATTCTCTCCGATGAAAGTCGGTAAGATTTTTATTACACATTTTCATGGTGACCATTTCTATGGACTTCCTGGAATAATTTTTACAATGTCCAATTCTGAAAGAAAAACACCGCTGACAATTTACGGTCCAACTGGCGCTAAAAAATTTATCCAACAGATTCTCACCCTTGGTTATGGACAAGTACCATTTGAGGTCAACGTGGAAGAGTTATCTAATGGAGACCAGATTAAAGGGGATGGATACACCATCACCGCATTTGACGTCGATCATGGACCCCCATCTCTGGGATACTTATTCAAAGAAGATGATGACTTTAGTATTGATACAGACAAAATGAAAAAGTATGGTTTGACTTCGCATCCCAAATTCAAATTACTCAAGAAAGGGGAAACTATTGAAATTGATGGTAAAACTCTCAAACCCAAGGATTGGCTCATTCCAATTAAAGGGGATTCCATGGTTTATACTGGTGACACGCGTCCGTGTGAAAATACGGTTAATATGGCCAAAGGCGCAACTATTCTAATTCATGAGTCTACACATGTTAGTGGGGACATCGAGGAAGACAGAGGACATAGTTCGGCAAAGGAAGCTGCAGAAGTTGCTAAAAAAGCCGGAGTTGGGACGCTTATTCTAATTCACATATCTTCAAGATATCTAGATACAACCCCTTTGCTTGATGAAGCTAAGAAAGTTTTCCCAAATGTATATCTGCCTAATGACCTTACCAAAGTGATGGTCAAGAAAGGGGAGTTGACGGTTCAATGAAGTTTAGTAAGATTTTGTATGACTTGGCATGGGCGTTCACTGTAGCTATGATACTTAGAATTTTGTTTGGATTATTTCTTGGAACAAGCTTTCCATTCGTTGCAGTGATGAGTAGCAGTATGACCCACGATGCATATGCGGTCCAGAATTATTTCGTTTGGATGGAGGGTCATGGATTTACTAGACAAGAACTGGGAGACTTTAGTTTTGACAACGGATTCAATAAGGGGGATGCCTTGATTATTGGTTCGCCGCAAGTAGTTGATACGGGCGACATAATTGTATATGTAAATCCCAATTTGGGATACGCGATTATCCACCGAGTCATTAATGTAACTGAAAATGGCTACATAACTAAGGGGGATAGAAATCCTGCACCAGACCCTTGGATTGTTAAGACTGACTGGGTCAAAGGAAAGGCAGTTTTGCTCATTCCGATTCTTGGATGGATACGCGTCTTACCCTCGGATATTATTGGCTTATTCGCCGGACTCGTCTAGACTTCGTGTATTTCCAAATCAACATGAGTTTTGAAGTTTTTGAAATTCTTACGATGTGTGACAAGGGTCAGCCCCTTCCTACTACATTGGGCAACAATGATTGCATCATCAAGGCTTACATCCCTTCCAGATGATTTCATCTTACCTATAATTTCTCCAGCTTTTTCTGCGTCGCTACGAGTAATTGGCAGAACTTTTAGTGAATCAAGAAGTCCTCTCATTTTCCCCTTCTTCTTAGTTTTTCGAGCAACCATATGGTCTTCGCCACCAATGAGTGTGGCGGCTATATTTGCCCCAGTATAGAAGTCCTGAAAGGTCTCAACGACTGATAGAATGTTTCTACCGCCCTTAAGTAGCTCCAAAATCGATGTAACATCAAAATAGGCGGCCTTTGGCAACTCTAAGCACCTCTGATATGTTTTTTTCCAATTCCTTGGCTTCTTTGTCCGTATAAGTTCCAAAATACTCTCTTAGATTGCGTTTTCTAAGCTCTATCTTCGACCTAGTAAGTTCATCGAGAATATCTGAAAAACTCTTTTCACCTTTGATGTCTTTCAGGCGGGTGTAAACACCTTCCTTTACCATAATATTCTTCATACAGTATGTCAGTATTGGATATACTTATAGCTTGTGTTTATACTGAAAGTAATCTGTAACTGTGTTGCGTAATAATACCCCATATTACCCATTTATATACTGTTTAAACGCGTCAGTGACAACTTGATAAACGACAGTGGTTCGTCATTTATAAAGGAAATGATGAAAGGTTTAATACTCTTATCGACAATAAGTATGTTAGAGAGACCCAACTGGGTTCTCTAGACGAAAATCGAATAGGCAAATGCCGAACGAAAGTAAGGAAAAGTCTATAAACGAATAAAAAGGTGAAAAACTATGCAAGACCTAAAAGGGAAAATAAAGATTGTGGCCGCGGCTGCAGCAGGTACACTCATGATGGGTGCTACTATGGCTGGCGCTTTGGCTGCAGATCTAGGACAACTACCTTCCCCATTTGTTGCTAATAGCAACTTCGCGGGACAGGTAGTAGTAGGTGCAAATGCAGCAGTGCCCGACGTTATTGCGGCGGCTCAGCTGACAGCAGCATTCGGTGAGTACTTGGTCAGTGCAAGTTCCAGTGCAACTGGAGCAAGCTCTGCGGGATTCAAAGAAGAGGACATGGCTCTAAACAGCGTGGTCTCAACAGGTCTCGGCAAGACAACCTTTACCGATACAGATATTGCGGGCCTCATTGATACTGAAATCAGTTTCAGGGGTGACTCGTACGACGTACAAGAGCAAGTGATTCTTGGTGGATCTCAACCAGCTCTCGTTACCGGTGTGGACACCTCAGCAATGAGTGGTATCCAAGATGGTGATACGTACGGTTCTGATGTAGGTGGTAAGGTTTACATGTCGATGGCTGAAGATGCCGTTAAATACCATTACAAATTTGACGATACTCTGAATGCGACTGCGACATCAACTGAAGTTGATTCTACGCACCCATTGGAAATCAAGGTTCTAGGAACGAACTTGAAAATAACAAGTGTTAACCAACTCTTGGACAAGATTACTGTTCAGTTAGGTACCGCAGACGTACTTGGTGAAGGCGAATCTATGACCACTGAAGGATACACAGTTACTGTGGATGCTATTGGTAGTAGTTCAGTTTCATTGAGTATTACTGGAAGTGGATGTACTGACAGTGCTTTCCCCGCTAAAGATGATACTTGGTCAACCGGCTGTGGCGACATAGACGTGTTTATTGAGGACCTACTTTACGTGGATGCAAACAGTCCAAGCAACAAAGTTAAGATTCGAGCTGGTGACGAAACCACAAAGACTTACGCAGATGGTGACCCCTATATTGGTGAAGATGACGATGACCCAACTTGGGTTTGGGACATTGATACCACAGACGGTGTTATTGGTTACGTAGGTGTTGCTTACAAGCCAGATGTCAACAGTATTGACGACGACCCAATTATGATGGGTGAACAAATAACCTTCCCAGGTGACTACCTTGTATTGAAATTATCTCAGTACAACACAGAAAACAAAGGAATCTACACGTTCAAGTTCGACAGCTCTGAGGATATCTACGCTGCAGGAAGTGACTCCAGCCCAATAACAGCTTTAGACAACAAACCAGTTTTCTATGTAGTTGGTCCAGCTGATGATGCATTCAGCGATGGAACAAACGAAGCACAGAAATTGGCGTTCTCACAGAACGTTGTTGCAGAAGAAATGTTGTTCACAGTTGCATACTGGGACACTGACAATAACAAATGGGTTAATGGAAGTGCTAATATCAACGTGAGCAGTGCAGAAGACACTGGATGGGATTTGAAGTACCAAGACAGTACATACAGTGTTAAAGTTCTGTTCTCGGCTGGCGCATACACTGTTGAGTTGATTGATGATGGTACCACACTTGATGATATCAAGATGGTATTGTACAACGACACAACTGCTGGATTCCAGTACATGGGTACTACAGACAACTCAGCTGACGCAGCTCAATTGGCTCTAGCTTCAAGTAACGTAGGTACAGTTAAGAGTGATATCTTGACCCACTATGGTACTGTAGTAAAGAACCCTGACAGCAATGGTGACAG
>JAAOXX010000042.1 GCA_018221025.1 Candidatus Altarchaeota archaeon
GGCGGTGGCGGATGCCTCAGTGAAAAAAAGATCAGAAAAATGTCAATTATGATGGCAAGTCATCATGTTGCAGACGACGCGAGCTTGGATGAACTTCTAAAGGTTGCTAATAGGCTTGCTGATTTTATTTTGGAAGGTAAGGTTTAGTTTACCTAAGGCTTCCTTCACCCTTTTATTTTTTCTACTAGCCCAATTCAAAATACTTTTGAATAATAGTCTTTAAATTGTGGTGTCCTCATGAATCTGGGTGTTTACTTGAAGGACGGTTTAAAACTTTACAATACTCTAACGAGAACTATTCAGCCTTTCAGGCCGATAAATGCGGGGCGTGTAAAACTTTACACTTGTGGTCCGACTGTTTATAATTATGCACACATAGGAAATTTGCGTACATATATTTTTGAAGACGTTTTAAGACGGACTCTTGAATATTTTGGTTATTCTGTAAAGCACGTTATGAACATCACCGATGTCGGTCATCTTACTAGTGACGCAGATACTGGCGAGGACAAACTTGAAGTTGGTGCTAAAAGAGAAGGTACGGACGCGTGGTCGGTTTCTAAGAAGTATACCCAAGCGTTTCTAGAGGACATTGAAAGCCTCAATATAAAAGAGCCTCATGTGCTATGTTATGCTACTAAGCATATACAAGAACAAATTGATTTAGTCAGTGATCTTGAAAAAAAAGGTTTTACTTATAGGACTTCTGATGGCCTGTATTTTGACACATCTAAGCTTTCGGATTATGGTAAACTTGCACGTCTAGATGTGAAAGGCCTCAAGGCCGGTTCAAGGGTTGATATTAGGGAAAAGAAAAATAAGACAGACTTTGCTCTGTGGAAATTTTCTCAGGAACCCGGGAAGCGTGATATGGAATGGGATAGTCCGTGGGGCACTGGCTTTCCTGGTTGGCATATTGAGTGCAGTGCAATGGCTATGAAATATTTTGGGGATCATTTTGACATTCATACAGGGGGTGTAGACCACATTGCGGTACATCATACCAATGAGATAGCACAGACTGAAGCAGCTACTGGTAAAACCCCTTGGGTCAATTATTGGATTCATGGGGAATTTTTGATTCTTGATTCGGGGAGAATGGGAAAATCAAAAGGGAACTTTATTGCCCTTAACTCTCTTAGAAAAAAAGGCTACACCCCTTTAGATTACAGGTATTTTTGTCTCACTGCCCATTACAGAAACCCACTAAGCTTTTCTTGGGATTCATTAAACGGTGCGAAGAACTCGGTTTCGCGACTTAATGAGATAGTAATTATGATAAAAGAAGACTTAGGTACTGATTATGAATCTATTTTAGAACGAACAAGGACGCAGCCAGAGAAAAAATATTTGATGAGTTTTGAGAATAAACTCGCCAATGACCTAGACCTTCCCGAGGGGTTGGCCGTGATGTGGACCGCTCTTCGTGATGAATCTCTCTCTTCTGGGGAAAAATATAGATTAGTTTTGAAGTTTGATGAAATTTTGGGCTTGGGTGTAAAAGCATTTGGTGTGGAAGAAAAACTAACCAAAGACTTGTCAGACTTGATAAAACGCAGAGATCAGTATAGGGTGGCTGGTAATTGGGTAAAAGCAGATGAAATTAGAGGTAAAATTCATGAAAGGGGGTATGATGTCAGAGATACTCCAAAGGGCACAGTAGTTAAGAAGCGCAGATAGCTTTGTTAGTTACCTTTATAATTTTGGAGTGTGTTTCAATTCATGGATGGTAACACTTATCAGGACACACTTTCTAACTTGTTGCGCAGAAAAATTGAGGAAGCCAGAAAAAAAGGAACTACTAATGTTGATCTTTTTGAGTTAATTGAACGTGAATTGGTTGTGTTTAAAGAAGAACTTATCGATTCTCTTCAAGAATACCTTAAAAGTGCCGATGGAACGTATTTTGAGGATCCTAATCCTGTTTTTCAACAAATTCACCACTCAGTTAATAGGAACTTAGCAGAATCTTTGGAGGGTGGTTGGGACACTCTATACGCGAGGTCTCCGTATTCTGAAGAACAACACCGTATTCTTAAGAATTCAAAAGTTGGTTTCGCAGGGTTTAGTGGCAGTCAATTGAGTTCTGTATTACTTGCTCGGTCTGGTGTGGGAAACTTTGTAATAGTAGACCCTGATAATTTTGAACCATCCAATCTGAATAGACAGCCTCTGAGCTATAGATCTACGATTCATAAAAATAAAGCGGAAACTGGCCGAAATTATATTCTCGATGTAAACCCACAGGCCAATGTTGATGTCTACGTTGAGTGGGTATTAGAGGATAATGTTGAAAAATATTTCTCGGATTGTGATTTAATAGTTGTAGGTACTAGTGATTCTAGGGCGAGACCCGCCATACATGATTTTGGGCGTTCTCAAAGAAAACCTGTGATGAATGTCGCCTGGTCCGGTTTTGAGGGACAGTATACAACCTTCTTACCTGACGATCCTCCTTACACAGACGTTCTAGGATACTCTCCTATTACTGAAGAGCGTGGTGCTGTTTCATCGGGGACCGCTCTTATACACTCTTTTGTTGCTGGAGACGCCATCAAAATACTTCTTAGTGACATGGAGCACATTGTTAAATACCCATATATACTCACCGTTAACTTATTGAGAACTGTACCTGCGCAGATAAGGGATGTTAGATATCTAAAACGCCATGCAGACTAATGCGTCTGATTTTTTGTGGGGTCCCCCATTTCTAAATGACTTTTAAACCACCTTGTGGTGAGATTTTCAACAAGATTTGCGGGATGTTGCTCAGTAAAAAAATGAGTACCACCACTCACTAGTTGGA
>JAAOXX010000043.1 GCA_018221025.1 Candidatus Altarchaeota archaeon
ATTCAGAGCATCAAGAAGTTCAAATACAGTAACTTTTCGCTCAATTTTTCTTGCAACAGGAACAATTTCAATATCAGGAACTAGGAGTTCTGGCTTTTTTTCAACGGCTTTTTCCACTTTTTCATCAAAAATCTTACTCTTGACACGCAGTAGAACCGCTGCCGTGAGAAGTGCATTTCCAGAAATCCTCATATCTCTTCTGGACCTTATCTCACCAACATACATGTCACAGAGATTTGAGATGTCGATATCCCAAGGGTCTATGTCCCCACCATCAATTAGTCCAAAAATTCGTGGCTCAACCTTGTTCAAATCCATCATTGCGATATCTAAAAGGTCCACAATACACTTGGGGGCTCAAGTAGTATTAATGCAAAATGGCAAAAACCTTTAATAACTATTCCCCGCCCTTTGCTGTTTTTGTAATCACTTGTACGGGTGAAACTACATAGCTTTCTGCACTTGCGAGTGTTTTAATGCCCGTAGCAATCAATGGTCCAATTAAAAGACCAGAAAATCCGAAATACGCAATTCCAGAGGCAATGCTCCCAAGAAGTATTGCGGGATGAAGTGTACCTCTGTATTTCATCTTGAAATAATTGTCAACAACAAGATTCCAGAATAGTTGGAATGCAATTAAAGCCATTGCTGATGCAAAGTTTCCGGCTGCTAAGTGGAAATATATGAGGAAACCATAAACCATCCATGCACCCATAATTGGAAGAATCCCAAACAACGCAGCAATTACTGAATAAATAAGCGGTGAAGGGGAATTTGTGAAATTCAATAAAGCCGTACTACAAATTATGTATACAAACATTGCAAAAAATACACCTGCAACAACTGACCTTAAGTTGTGCCATCCCTCATCAATCAATTTTTTTGCTTTTTTACGAGGAATATATGCAAGTATTGCTTTCTTAATCAATTCACCATCAACAAGGAAGAAGTAAGAAAAAAGTATGAAAAATACCAAATTCACTACAATTGAAGGGAGGGCTCTTGCAACCGAAATCGCATAGTCTTGTAATGGGAGATTCGAACCAATTTCAACCAATTGGATTTGAGTTTCAGGACTGAGCTGGCTATAGAAACCGGCGAGGGCTTGAATTTGACCAAAGAGTGTGTTTGTAAGTATGTATGAGAGATAAACCAATCCCGAAATTGAAAGAAGTATGAGAAAGAGCCCAAAATATTTTTTAGGGTGTTTTTGATAGATTGGAAACAAAATGACCGCAAGAACTGATGCATATGCGATTGGAGCAAGCAGGGGTTTGGCAAAAACCAAGAGGACTATACCAAGCGAAAGTTCCCTTATCACTGTGACACGAAGCACGGACCTTTATTTAGTTTGTTAAGAAGCCCTGAATAAAGTGAATCAGTCTTTCCCAGAAACCGCAGTTACGAGTAATATCTTTCTCAATTGACCGCATGGAAGACCCATAATTCAAATCAATTTCTATCGCATTCTCACCACAAGACAAGAGTTTACAGTTTTCAAAAATCTCCCAGTTCGAGTCAAAACAAACTTCATCATCTTTTAACTCATAAGAAAGAGTTGGCTCAGGTGGGGTCTTGATTTCAAGCATTCGTAATACACCATCAATATCCACCGTATTGTTTCCGACTAAGAGGGGAATAGTGAGTTGTTCGTATACCTGGGCAAATCCAGAATAGTCTTCACCATTAACCAACAGTTCAAATGGTCCAGTTCCAATAACTTCAACACCCAGTGTGCAGTTTCCTTCACAGAAATCGGGATAGTCAAGTTGGTATGAACGAGACATGGGTTCTTCAATACTGTAATAGCAAAGTCCGCAGAAGAAGTCACCCCTCGTTGAATTCGAAGAAGCAAGCCCCTTTGTATCGAGACTAGTGCAACCAGAAGTATCATAGACAAAGGGTTCAATTTCCTTCAATGGAGAACATTCTTGATTTTCAGTAACAGTGAAACTCGTATTAACACCCTCCGAACCAAAGTAAATAGTCAGGGGAATCGTGTAAAAATAACCTTGTCTTATTTTCGGAATCTCGAAGACTAAGTGGGCTTTGTTTTTTCCAGAGTTAAGTATGACCGCATCGTTTGGATAAATTTGTTTAATTTCAAACCCTTGAGGGAGAATTATATTGGGAAAGAGTGCAATAGGTGTTGGAAAAGGATTTTGTAAGTCGAGTTCAACTAGAGTGTATACGCCTCCAGATGTGTTCAATGTTGAAACTCCAGTAATAAATGGAACATCATTTGATTCAGTTATTGAGATATCAAAGCTGTGGTCAACTGATGCATCCCCAAAATAATAAATTAGAATAAAATTGTGGTCGCCATCAACATCCTTATGGACCGTTATGTGCGTTCCATCCACGTACCCGTATTCATCGAATGCAATATCAATTGGAGCCCAACCATATCTTGTCCACACCTCAGCCCATGCATGAGGCAACCAGTTTTCACCATTGTATGCATAACCTGAAACGTATCTAGCAGTGAGGCCAACCGACCTGGACAAAGCAATGAATAAGTGACTTAATTCATCACAAGTACCAATTTTATTGTAGTATGTCCACTTACCAGTCTCTTGAGTTTCTCCAACACCCAAGTCGTAATCTACATTGTTTCGAATCCATGATGCAATCGCTATTGCTTTATCGAATTTTTCTAGTTTTCCTTCAACGAGTGAACGAGCAAGATTCTTCATTGAGCTGTCCGTTTGAGTAAGGTCAGATACATCATAAGTCTCGTAAGAGATATCTCGAGCAGTGTATGTATAAACCTCACAGCTAAGAGTCAAGTCATTCGAAGGAAAACTAATCGCATCAGAAGTACAGTATCCTGTTTGTCCTGAAAAATTGTGCGGATACTCAAGTACAGTAATGTCACCACTACCTCCACCAGTAACTAGGAAATCCAAATTGAAGTCAAATGTGGCCTCTGTTGAAATCGCGTGCAGTGGAGCAAGTAATAGGACAATTAATAGGAGTCTTCGCACACCAATATCTAGCACATTAATAGTTATTAGTTTGGGTAGATACAAAATAAAAGAGAAAATCCGCTAACAAGGATTACTTGAGAACGGTTTATTTTTTCTTCTTAGGCCTTGCCCTTCTAGGTTTACTACTCTTAACATAGCCACCAACAGTCTGCGCCACTAAGTCTTTTGTACCAAGACCTATAGCAATTGCAGAACCAAGTCCAATACCGAGACCAGCCGATGCAACAACAACCAGTAATAGGTAGTTAAGCATCTGAGCAGCCTGTGGATATATTGCTGATAGTGCCAATATCATTGTCAAGTACACCATGAAATAGTAAGTCACCATTCCAATTAGTGGGTACTTAGAATAGAGTTCCAAGTTTCTCTTCACGTAGGCAGAAGCTTGCAGACCAATATATGTAATGATAATTGCTTCAACAACTAAAACGCTGAGAAGTTTAATCTCATTAATAAATAGTGCAAGTGAAGGCACCTCCAACGCATATAGAGCGGCTAGAAGGAAGTACATGTAAGTGTACCATTCCGTAAAGATTCTAGTTAACTCTATGAGGTCGATTCCTAAGAATGTTGGGTCAATACCCAGATTCTCAACACCTTCCTTAATTTTTATTGCACCGAGTAGTCTCTTTACTAATAACCCCATAATTTTACCTGCAACAATACCTGCAAGCAAAATTGCCAGAGCCATAGCAAGCTTCGTCCCCGCTTCGATAAACAGGGGCTGTAGCAATTCGTACGCCATACCAACTGAGATTCAAAGTAGTATTTATCCCTTGCAAGACAGAAATCGACAATTCATTCAAATTCGTGGTTTAAACCGTGTTTATGTCGTATCATGCCATTAACGGCAGGTTAATGTTTAGCTCTTTAAACCATAGTAGTACGTTTTTTTGTGTTGAAGATAAAGCCGAGGCTCTATCAAGAAAAAATCTTGTCGACGGCGATAAAGGGAAACACACTCGTAGTTTTACCAACTGGTCTCGGCAAGACGCTTATTGCAATAATGTTAGGTATGGTACGGCAGAAAAAGGGAAAAATTCTGATTATGTCTCCAACTAAACCCTTGGTCGAACAACACGCAAAAACCATTGAAGATATATCTGGAATAGGTCCCCAAGTTCTTCATGGAACAATTGGATTTGAGAAGCGAAAGAAATTGTGGGATGCTGACTGGATTGTTGCAACACCACAAACAGTTCAACGGGACATCCTGCGCGGAATTGACATTAGCAGATTTTCGCTATTGGTTTTTGATGAAGCCCACAGGGCAACAGGAGAATATGCGTACACTCATATTGCAAAATACTATATTGAAAAAACACGCGACCCATTAATTTTGGCTTTGACTGCCTCACCCGGGGGAAAAACTGAGAAGATTGATGAGGTTATGCGAAATCTTTCAATACAACAGGTTGAGGTTCGGACTGAAGATGACCCAGATGTAAGGCCATATGTGAAGGAGAAGTTTTTGAATTGGACGCCCGTAAATTTAAAGTCAAATTACCAAATCACCGTATCAAAAGTAAAGGACGTATTGCGAAAATATGTTCGAGAACTTAAGTCAATGGGGTATCTAAAGAGTGCAGATTTGAGCACACTAAGGAAACGGGACTTACTTAAGATTCAAAGCCAACTCACGGGTGAATATGATGCAATGAGTATCATGGCCGCAGTTCTTAAGACACTTCATGCACTCGAAATGGTTGAAACTCAGGGACCCGGGGCATACCTGCGGTATATTGAAAAACTAAAGGATGATAAGACTCGGGCAGCAAAAGAATTAGTTCCAATGCTTCCAGAACCCCCAAAGGGGGAACATCCAAAATTAGAAAAACTAGTAAAAATTTTGAAGAAAGAACCCCTTCCAGCAATAGTTTTTGCCAATTTCCGCGACCAAGTAAACCGGGTTGTTGAAGAATTGAATGAGCAGGGGCTAAATGCCACAAAATTTGTTGGTCAGAGAAAAGGAATGACTCAGAAACAACAGAAACAAATTGTTGAAGACTTCAGAGACGGTAAATACGAGGTATTGGTCTCAACATCTGTCGGCGAGGAAGGAATTGATATGCCCTCTGTTGGAACCTTGGTATTTTATGAACCAGTCCCAAGTGGAATAAGACATATCCAACGTCGGGGGAGACTTCGAAAGGGGGGCAAGGTTTTCGTATTAGTTACAAAGGGCACAAAAGAAGAGGCATTTTATTATGTAGCCAAAGCCAGAGAAAAAAAAATGGTCAGATTGTTGAAAGGCATGTCTCCTAAAAAAATTACTCAGGCAAAACTTATTGCTTATGATGAGGATGCGCCTCACATTGTTGTTGATGACAGGGAAATTTCAATTGCAAAGTATCTTAAGAATGTCAAGATTCAACGGATTGAAATTGGTGATTTTATATTGAGTGATAGGGTAGCAGTTGAAAGAAAAACTGCCGCAGATTTTGTTAGTAGTATTGTTGATGGCCGCTTATTCAGTCAAGCAGCAAAAATGAAGGAGGCATATGAAAAGCCACTCATAATTATTGAGGGTTTTGACCTATTTTCCCATAGGGGAGTTCATCCAAACGCAATAAGAGGGGCTCTTGCCAGTATAACTCTTGATTGGGGAATTCCAATTATTGTTACAAAGAACCAAGAAGAGACTGCAAAAATTCTGGAAATTATTTCCAAGCGCGAGCACGACAAGGGTCACAAACCAGCAATCCACCGACCCAAAGCAACAACAACAGAAGAGTATCAAGAATTACTCGTCTCTTCTTTGCCCGGAATAAACTTGGTTTTATCGCGTCGCTTACTCGAGATGTTTGGTTCACCCGCAAAACTATTTGGCGCATCCCTGTATGACCTCATGAATGTTGAAGGAATTGGTGACAAAAAGGCAAACCAAATAAAGAAAGTATTAGAAAGTATTTACGAGAGCAACAATGGCAGCTGAACTATTTGGATTGGTTTCTGGCGGATTTTTTGTGGCCATAATTGGATATCTTGTTCTCTCGAAATTTGAAGACTTGCGGATTTAACCAAGCAAGAGTTTTGCAGCTACAATGGAAATAATGGCAATAAGTCCGGCTAGGAAAAATTTTGGAAGTTCTGAGTGGGTAATTATTACGGATTCTAAAGCTAATTCAACTTCGCCGAGTTTTAGTTCAGCCAACTCAAATCGACTCTCATTGTACAGGCGTTCAGCCTCATTAAGTTTTGCAATAGATTCAGAATCACTAAGTTGGACTCTGAGTTCTTGAATCCTTGTCCATAAGTCGTTGGTTTGTGGTTTGTAAACGACGGCGGTGGCCTCGTCTCTAGCATCTTCAAAATCAGCAGTAATTGTGTACTCACCTTCCCCGAGAGGGTAAAATTCAACATATAGGGTTTTTCCAGATGGTCCAACCCAGACTTTTTGAGTCTGCCAGTCCAGATACGAGCCAAATAATTTTAGTTCGTATACTTTGCCGTCCCCTTCCATATTAACAGTAAATGTTTGAGTTGAATTTGTCGGCATTCTTGCATAGTTCGGTGAAAGTTCAACAGAAACCGCGGCATAAAGGGGGATTAGGAGTAAAACCACAAGTAGTACGTGCCTCACACTAGTCTTCGGCATTCTCTTTATAAAAAACTGTTGATTGGGCTATTGTGACGAGAGTCCCCGCTAAAAGCAAGATGGCTTCAGAAATTGTACCTGGTAATGAAAGAGTCAAGGTTCTTGGAACCCTCGTTTCAATAGCAAAGGACAAAAAAAAGGTAGTCGTTGATGATGGGGGCGCGTCGGTAGAAATACAATTAAACAGTCTCGACTTAGTCGATAAGCTAAGTCAGTATCGCCCCGGAGACCAAGTAATGGTAATTGGTTGGACAAGCAAAACGGGAATTGATGGTGAAATCCTAAGGAAAATCTCAGGATTTGACCCGTCGCGATACAAACAAGTATTGGAGGTGTGGAAAAATGCTCGAAGCGAAGATGGAGGACCCGAAACTGCTAGTAGAAGCAGTGAAGGCCGCCTATGAATTAGTAAAGGATGATGTTACATTTAAGATAGGTAATGATGGATTGGTTTTGAGGGCAATGGACCCAGCCAATGTCGCAATGGTTATTGTTGAACTCAAGAAAGAGGCATTCAGTGAATACAAATTGGAAAAGGAGGGATTTGTTGGAATCAATATGGATAGGTTCATGCAGGTCCTTAAGCGTTCAAAGAGGGCCGAGGTACTGAGTTTGAAAATAGGTGCAGGAAAATTAGAAATATGTTATACTGGAAAAAGCAATAGGAGATTTACACTGCCATTATTGGCACTTGAAAGTGGCCCACGACCTGAACCAAACCTAAGTTTTTCGGCAAAGGCAGTTGTAGATTCAGGACTCTTCAAGGATGCAGTTAATGATGCATCAGTTGTAAGTGATGCCATGACAATTCTAGCCACCAAGGACGAGATTCGACTCCTTGCTCAAGGCAATCTCGGAGACGTTGAAACTATTATGAAAAAGGGCGAGGGAATTGAAAGCATCGAAATTCAGGAAACCGCAAGAAGTAAGTACTCAACAGAATACCTCAGAAAGATTGCAAAGGCAAAGATTGGAGACGGAGTTGAGCTTGCGTTTAAATCGGAGTATCCTTTAATGCTGAAGTTTTCCGAACCGGAACTAAAACTGGCATTTATTTTGGCGCCAAGAATGGATGTCGAATAAGGGCATATACTACTACACGTGTGCGGGATTTTCGGCAATTACGAATCCGCTTCGATTGAGATGAACATCCCAAGCTGAGCAATTGCCAAGGAATTGTGAGACCCGCATAGTACAATAATCATCATTACAAGGAACTTCATCTTGGGAATAGATGCAATAGTCTACACTCCAATTCATTTGAGTGTATTGACTAAACCACGCATAGAATTCCACGTCTTTGTATGAATTAACATATGGACTCATTCCAAGAACCGACGAGCCATCATCAATTGAAGTGAATAGTTCTGGCGGAGTCGTATTTGGGAGTGGAATAAGTAGAAGGAATGGAATGAAATAGATTAGCTGGGCAACTGTAAGTCTTGGAAACTTTTCAGAAAGTGCAATAGCTCCAAAAACAAAAATGTCAATAAAAAATCGGTCTTCTTTATGGGGAAGGAAACTAAAGTAGACAAGTGCTGCAATAGTTGCAAGTGTCGCCGGACTTTTGTTTTTTAAAATGGAAATTAGGAATGGTGAAAATGTGAATAATATACCCACATAAAATAGAGGACCATGCGCCCAATACCAGAGGAAGCCGGGGAAATTAATTATTTGACTGGCTGAACTAAACTGTAATAGGGGATTTTTGAAAAGAAATGTTGAAATTGCAAAATATGTAATAAGAACTAACAGTTGTCCTTTAATTCTTGATTTCCAATCTCCATACAGGAGGGAGAACGGTGCAAAGATAAAGAATGAAAACCGAGACAACCCCGCAAGAATTGAAAATACTCCAGACAAGAAGGGGGGCGTAGCTACAGACAGAACAATAAATGCCGAGGCAATAATGTGGCTTATTGGGGAATGTGAATACCTAAAGAAAACCGGGTGACTGATTATTAAGAGTCCCAGATATTTTCGTGAATCCTTAAACCGAAAATAAGAAATCAAGGGAATTGAAATATAAACTAAGAATGCAAAAAATGTTGCAGTTTCTGGCATTGGAAGACCGATTTTCCACAAGGCTCCGAGAATTAGTGGAAGGATGGGCGGCCGATATTCTGATGCGTAACCTGTGTTGCCAAAAATATGTTTACCATAGGCGAGGTATTCAGAGTCATCCCAACCAATTGCAATTGGCTTCTGTAAAAATAAAAGCAGAACAAGTCCGTAAATAAGCCAGAAGGGCTCTATTCGGAACAGCTTAACCTTTGACAAACCAAACCCTCCAAGTCTTCAAGGGGAATCTCACCAACCAGCATTCCATCGATTACAAGAGCTGGATAAGAAGTTACATTGTACATTCTAAGTAGTGTGAGTGCAACTGGGTCGTCTTTGGCTAATTCAAGATTTATGGGGAAAATTAGTAGGTCGTCTTCATAGGTCTTCTTTAAAAAATCGAGACGAGAACCCATTGAATCACATGGGGCCTTGCAGTATTCATCAAAGAAGAAGAGCACTATACTTGCATTCCATCCACATTGTTCACGATATCTTTCGGATAGAGTCCAGTATCGTATATTAGAAAGAAGATATTTTCGGTAAATTGTTCTCTTACTATCAATTTCAAATAATGATGCATCCGAATAACTCAGGTAATCATCAAGCGACTCACTAATATCTTCAAGGGCTCCTTGAATAACCGGTAAGAATGCCGGACAGTTTAACTCATCGAGTAATTGACTCTCAAGGAAGAGCGATGTTGAGTATACTGAAATTTCATCAAGATTTGCCTGTAATTTGTTGGCTCGGAGAGAATCCCACAGCATACCGACACTAAAGCCGGAAACAAACACAATGACAGTCATAAGACCAGCAATGACCGCCCTACTTACCATGAGTAATCACCTTTAACCCAAGAGTATATGGCTAAAAGCGTTGCTGTTGTAACTGCGAATCCATAGATTGATACGAACAGTGCTCCATCAAGTAGATTGGGTTTCAACCCATGAAACTTGGATGCCAAGTAAATAAAGAGGGCAGTCAAAGAAATCATGAAAATTGTGTAGATGAGCATTTGCACATCCATACCAAGAAAATCGAAGGTGAATTTTAAGTCCTTCAAGTATATCCACGGATGGAATCCCACATAGGTGATGACTTCCAAAATAGGTTTAATGAATCGATAAACCGCCCTGCCAATTAAGACAAATAAGATTAGTGTGATTACAATGTAGACTGAATTCATAATGTTCTGGCGACCAAACTCACTCTGAGGAGTTAGGCTTGTTGGGTGTTTTTGAACCGCATCAAGAAATCCCGCACGCCAACGCCTTCGTTGAATTATAAAGTCTCGAAGCCTGTGGGGAATTTCAGTATACACATATGCTCGTGGAGACATCCTTATACTATGGCCCCTCTTCCTCAGGCGAAAAACAATTTCCAAATCCTCTGCTACAGATTTCTCATCAAATCCCCCAACCTCAAGCAATGCGCTTCGTTTGAAGAGTGAAAAGGGTCCCGGCGCCACAATCTGGGCATCAAAATCACTCAACAAGTTTGCGAGATAATTACC
>JAAOXX010000044.1 GCA_018221025.1 Candidatus Altarchaeota archaeon
AAGCCAAATTGCATCAGATTATATTGAACGAAAGAAAGCTTACCAAATTATTGCAACTACGGGTGAAGTAGTTGGGCGAGTGAATGGTCTTGCTGTAATTGGTGATGCTGGAATTGTTCTCCCAATCGAAGCCGAAGTTGTTCCAGGAAGCGGAGTTAAGAGTGAAGTGATTGCAACTGGAAATCTTGGAAAAATTGCAAAGGAGGCAGTTAGTAATGTTTCAGCAATTATTCGAAAATGGTTTGGCAGAGATTTGAAGAAAGATTATGATATTTACATTCAGTTCTTACAGACTTATGAAGGTGTAGAAGGTGATTCTGCAAGTGTCGCCGTGGCGACATCAATTATTTCCTCAGTTAATCGATTGCCAATCAGACAGAACTTGGCAATGACTGGGTCTATTTCAGTCAGGGGTGATGTTCTTCCTGTTGGAGGAGTTAATGCCAAGATTGAAGCCGCCGTTGAGGCTGGCTTGAAAGAAGTAATAATTCCAAAAGAAAATCTCAAAGACGTAGTGACTGATGCTGCAAAGAAGATTAAACTCACGCCCGTTTCAAGACTTGAGGAAGTGATTAAAGTTGCTCTTGTAGACAAGACTGGAAAACTCACTAAAGTTCCACAATTAACTGTAAAGAAGAGGCGTGCCAAAGCGGCAACCGCCTAAACGTTATTAACCAGTGCGTTTTTGTCTTGTATGCTTTCAATTCCAGCGGATACCTCGGGTTCCCCTAGGATTTGTCCAGTTTGTTCTTGTGAACTCGATGAACACGTGTGTAAAAAAGATAAAGTAAAAACGTTTTCATTGGAGGGAGTAGCTGGAAAATTTATTAAATTGAGGTCAGATATTGGGCCAGTATCTAAGTCTGAATTGATTCAATTCTCCAAATTTGGCTATGATATTCGAACTGACATGAGTTCTATTACCAATAAGAGAGGTTTTGTTACTGATTTAGGGCTTTATTTTCAGGCATTAGAGGCAGTTACCGAGCCAAAAATAACGGTTTTTTCAAGAGACCACAGAAATGGTGGAGACTTAATTCAGGAGGCGTTTGAAAAATTTGCACCATCTTCGAAGTCAGAAACTGCAGTGGTTTTTGGACCCATATCTACTACGGTTTCTCCATACATTGGCTCAATCTTTTCTTTCCAAGAGAAACGTAGTGTTTTAGCAGTTCACTCCACAGCGTCTCATAATCCTCCAAACTACAATGGTTTGAAGGCAAAGGCCGGTGAATTTAAACATAATATGTTTCCCGGAAAATTTGAATTTTCCAATCAGCTTTCATCAGAGGAAGTGATTGACCATTATGTTTCGTGGTGTACAAGATTTCGTCCATATGAAGGTGAATTAAATGCTGACCTCAATAATGGTGCAGGAGTTACAGTATTCCCAAAAATTGCAAAATACATGTTCCCAAGGGTCAAATATTTCAATGACCAATTACTCCCAGATTTTGGTGGATTAAAGCCTGAACCAAGCTGGTTTTCTGGATGGACGGGATTTGGCCTCGCATTTGATGGAGACGCGGATAGGGCACCATTTTATTTGAAGTCTAAGATGATTTTCTTCTCGCAATTCTTCTCGGGTATGGTTAAAGAAGGACTCGTTAATGAGAAGAAAGTTTTAGTCGACCAGAGAACCCCTCCAACTATTATTGAATTCTTGAAAGAACACGGACTTCGGGTTAAAGAAGGCATGATAGGAAATACCAATCAAGCAGTTCTGTCTCAAAAAAACAATTCATTTTGGTTTGAGGAAAATTGGCATACTGGTGGATACCTCGTTGGTGATGGTAGATTCCATTGGGATGATGCACTGTTTGCCGTTCCATACTGGCTTGAAAAACTGACAGTTCCAATTGAAAAAGTTTTAGAAGGCGTTCCAAATTTCGAATACACTGAAGAGCGCTTTAAGGTTCCTGTTGGGTTTAATCAGAAGATTTTGCGTCGTCTCGAAAAACTCGAAGTTGAATACTCGGAATTACCTGGTGGTGGCGCGAGAATTGCTGATGAAATTGGCCACATCCTTTTGAGGGAGAGTAATACTGAGGTTGGTATTGCAAAAATATTTGTAACTGGTGTGGATAAATCTGCTCTGAAAAATAAATTAGAGGCGGGTCGGAAACTTGTCAGTTCCATAGAAGGGCATGACTTTAACTAGTTTTTCCATTTTCTTTGGGTCAAATATACGTATCATGTCTAGGACGCCTGTCGCGTCTCCAAGACCCGCAGTTTTTTCCATGAATGGTAGGCTTCGTGTTGGAACTGCTCCTTTTGGTGCCCTCTTTAATGGTAGTGTAATGACCTGCTTGTAATAGAGAAGATTACCCATTGCCCAAGATTCGATTATATCTATGAGTGGGCGTAACATCTTAGTATTGGTTGAAGAAACGTAGTCAAGAGTGTGTATAGTTACTCCGCACGAGGTTTCTTTTGAAACCTTATTTGCTTCGTCTGGTTCTGCACCAAAAATCGCCTTGGCTTCCCTTTCATTCATACCTATATGGTTAATCAATTCCTCATCGATTAGTTTTTTCACTGCATACTTCATAACTTTTGTTGGCTCCCCAATTTCCAAATACGTCCTGACTTTTCTGTCCTTCAATTTGTCAATTATAACATCAACACTCGATTTTTTCTCAATTAGGTGAAGACCGGACAAGAAGAAAAGCCCACTTTGCATTTTTTTCCAGAATCCCACATCTAATTGACCCTCTACTGTTACTGGGTCCCAACTGATTACAGTTCTTTTAGAATTAGACAGAGGGGGAAATAGCTCAATTACGATGTGTTCATGAACTGGGTCATCTTTTACCGCACTCTTTGCTCGTTTTTTTCGAATTCCCCAGAAAAATACTGGAAGCCTGTCAAAAAATCCCATTAATTCCTTTGGTCTTTTTGGTGCTGAAAGAACACACTCTATACCTAAATTACCTAGGAAGAACGCAGCATTTCCTGCATTTCCTCCTACCCGCGTTTCCCTTGTTTTCATGAGCGTTCTAATGGTTTTAAACTGCGTTTTATCAACAAAATATTCCTTTCCATGCTCAGTTATTTTCATTCCCTTAAGTTGCAGGAGTAAATCTAGGGTGCCTCTAGACACAGAATCTATGTGAGAAAAAAGCCCTATCCACACCGGGTCGGTTGTATCCCTGAATGGCATTTTCATTATATAGGTGTATCATAAGCTTTAATTATATTTTAATATCACTCTTATGTGAATGAGCTTCGCAAACACTACTTTTTGGATAGGTGGGTTGTTGTTTCATCAGAACGCGCCAATCGCCCTGAACAAATTGAAGAAACTCACATACAACAAAAATCTTGTCCCTTTGACCGAAAAAACTTAAAGTCTCCAATTTTTCACAAAGTAGGGGACCCGTGGGAGATAGCAGTCATTCCAAATAAGTTTCCGGCGGTTGACCCGCAGGTAAGCCTGTCTAATAGGACTGGTTTTCTTCAAAGTAAAGGGGGATTTGGAATGCATGAAGTTGTAATTGACCATCCAGAGCATATTAAGTTTCAAGATTTTTCAGACAAACACGTAACCAATTTGATGGGAGTTTATGCTCAAAGAACGAAGGCCCATATGTCTGACAAGCGAATTGAATACGTGAGCGTATTCAGAAATGAGGGTGCTGCTGCAGGTGCGAGTATTGCCCACCCACATTCTCAGATTTTGGCGCTTCCAATTGTGCCCCGTATGATTGAAAGGGAAAGGGGTAAACAAGATGAATATATTCACATGTTTGGTGAAAATCCATTTGATAAAATTTACCGAGAGGAAAAACGAAGTCCTCGATTCCTATTTGAGAATTCGAATTTCTTTGCAATTGCTCCCTTTGCATCGGTTTTTCCGGGAGAAACATGGATTATTGCAAAGCGACATGTCAGGACTCTGTTTGAACTGACTCGGGATGAATTGAGTGATTTTGCACTTGCATTGAAAAAGTCAATTGCAACATTAACACGGGTGTTTCCAGGAGTCTCGTATAATTGGGGCATCCATCAGGCTCCGCGGGGTCGGGATTTTAGACTTCACTTAGAAATTTATCCACGTCTAACAAAATTTGCCGGATTTGAACTCTCAAATGATATTTACATTAATACAGTTCCACCCGAGTCTTACGCTAAGGAGTTTAGGGAGGCGGTTAAGTGACGGTGCTTTGGGAGGTCAGTTTTGAATGCGGGAATAAAGTAGGGGGGATATGGACCGTAATTACTTCTAAATCCGCATTTATGCAGAAACACTTTGGAAACAATTACTTTACTATTGGATTTTACAATTCTCAAAGAACTGAAATAGTTCAGAAAACTCCGCCTAAATTTTTGGCGACTGCATTTTCAAAATTAAAAAAGAAGGGAATTGAGTTCAAATACGGTTCGTGGGTCGACGCCAATGACTCCAACATAATTCTTGTTAATGCTAAAAAGTTTATGGGACTTCGCGTTGATGAAATCAAGAGTAAGTTTTGGGAAGAATACCAAATTGATTCACTTGGTGCGGGGCACGACTATGATGAACCACTTGCTTGGAGTTATGCTATTGGAATGCTTTTAGAAGAAGTTTCCAAGCTTCGCCCAGATAAACATATAGTTCAATTACACGAGTGGTTGTCCGCAGGAACTCTGCTTTATATTCATTCAAAGGGACTGAAACTGCCCACTGTTTTTACGACTCATGCAACTGTTCTTGGACGAGCAATGGGCGGGTCTGCAGGTGTAACGAATCCCGAAGAGAATGCAAAGGAATCAGGGGTTACGGCAAAACACTTGCTTGAAAAGGCGGCTGCAAAATACGCGAATATTTTTACAACTGTAAGTGATTCCACTGGTGACGAGGCGGAAAAAATCCTTGGGAGAAAACCCGATGTATTGACATACAATGCAATGGGTTCACACGATATTCCTGACTTGGCAAAACTAATGAATGAAAAGGTTGGCTTCAGAAAGAAAATTGATGACTTTGTCCGCTCATACTTTTTCCCATATTACCCACTCAATCTAGAAGACTATCCCGTAATTTATACTGCAGGACGATATGAATTTTTCAACAAGGGCTATGACTTGTTTATTGATGCTCTTGGTAAGATTAATGAACGACTTAAACAAGACAATTATCCTGGTTGGTTCCTTTCATTTATTTTGGTACCCGCCGGGACGCTTGGTGTGAAAGAAGAGGTCAATCAGAATTTTGCGTTTTATCGTAGAATGAAAGAGGTCTTGAAAGAAGATATTGAAAAGATGGGTGAAGATCTCTACAGTCCAGAGGTTTCTGACTTAACAATTGAGAAACGCGTTGGTGAAATTATGGTGGACTTCAAAAAAATGAAGGCTCGGCTTGAGACTCGACGCGGAAAAAAACCACCACTCTGTGCATTCCAACTTTCAGAGAACGAGGCGAATGATGCAATTATTAAGCGACTAATCGAAAATGGTCTTCTTAACAGGGTTGAAGACAGGGTCAAGGTAGTTTATTATCCAATATACATTAACAAACAAGATGATTTGCTTGGTCTTCGATACAAAGACTTTCTCACTGCCGCGAGTATGGGAGTTTTCCTGAGTAGATACGAACCGTGGGGTTACACCCCCATGGAGGCTGCGGCATATCTCAGTGCCGCCGTAACAACAAATACTGCAGGATTTGGCATGGTGACATCCAAACTAAAAAACAGTGAAGGCATTCATGTTGCAGATATTTCTAAGGGTTGCGCATCTGTCGAAAAAATAATTGAAGACTTTGTTAAGTCAGATAAAGAGGCGCGAATGTCTCTTGAGATTGGTGCACACAAAACTGTAAAGAAAAATTTCATATGGGACAAGCTCGGCGAAAGATACATCAGGGCATACTCCCGACTCTAGGCTTTCTTTTTTCGCGTCTTCTTAGTTGGTTTTTTCTTTTTGACAAGTTTTTTGGTTTTCTTTACTACGGCTTTTGATTTCTTTGCTTTTTTTACGACCGACTTGGTTTTCTTTACTACGGGCTTTGATTTCTTGATTGATGCCTTAACTGGCTTTTTCTTTTTTATCACTTGTCGTGGTTTTGTTTTCTTTTTTCCTATCTTAGTAGTTTTCTTCACTGTCTTCTTCTTAATTTTCTTAATGACAGTCTTGATTTTCTTCATCACTTTCTTTTCCGATTTCTTCGACGGCTTCTTTAAACGTTCCCAAATTAGTGCCCTTAGGTCTTGTAAAATATTCATGAAGTTTGTAAATGCATCGTAGGGCCCCTCATATGCGTCGCCTCTGAAGTAACTGTGGACTTCTTCATCGCCAGCCATCTTAGTACTCATATAATAGAGGTGGTCGCTTGTCGTTAGTTTTCTCCATGTTTCAATTAACTTCGTGTCTCTTGTTGCTTTTACTGGACCTTCCAATTCTTTTAAGAAATTAAATGCGGAGTTTTGCATCTCATTACCAAGCCAAGCACTCAGGTCTCTGTCCATATCGGCCCATGAGATGAAGTTGGGTGAATGAATTGTTCCCACTTTATTTTTACTCAGCAGTTCTGAGAGATTCTGCCACATAACACCGTTATTACTGCTTGCCTCTCTTGGGAGGTGCCAGAGGAAATCGAAGATTCCTGTATCTTCCCATTGGTGTTCCCCGAATGTTTCGAAGTCGATGAATAGGATAGTAAATGGATTCTGCATACCCCTCAGCCATGATGCATACTTGTCCGCAGTTAATGGGTAGCCATCCCAATCCCTCGATGAGAACCTAAAAGCTATATCATCGCTCAGTTTGTAATTTCTCATAAATAATTGTAAATTGGTTCCATTTGCTCTGTACGGATATCCAGGATTCCTCCATCCAAGAATTTTTTCACTTCCCTCAGTTACTACGCCTTTAAACTTTAGTTTTTCTGCGGCAGCTGCAACATCATCATTATAGAAAGATTCCGTGTTTCTGAAAATTGCGGGTTTCACATTGAACAATTTTTTAACAGCTTCCTTATGTTTCTTGACCTGTTCTTTGAATTCAGATTCAGATGTCAAAAATGCAAGAGAGTGGTAGTATGTTTCCCCAAGAACTTCCATTTTTCCGGTTCCGTGCAATTCTTTCAAGACCTTCAGCACTGCGGGTCTATACTTTTCTGCCTGTTCAAGAAATGTTCCCGTCATAGATAAATTGACTTTAAATTCAGTATCTTCGCACAGGTCTTTCATCATTTTTAGAGTTGGGATATAACTTTTTCTTGCAATCCTTTCAAACAATCTTCTATTCAAGCCGTCATCGAAGTATTTTTTATGATGACCAATATCAAAAAACGTATACTTGGAAATCCTCCATGGCTGGTGGAGAATTGCACAAAATGCGGCCTTATGCACGCTTAACCCTCCTATAAACCTGTTCAAACTCATTTACAATATTTTTCCAGCTCAATTTGTTCACCTCATTGAATCCGTTTTTCCCTAGTGCTCGTTTTAGTTCAACATAGTGGAATATTTCGAGGATTCGTGATGCCAAGAGGTCAGTATCCCAATAATCTACTTTGAAGCAGTGTTTCACAACTTCGCAAACTCCAGATGTCCTACTCAAAATTACTGGTTTTCCAGATGCGAGTGCTTCGAGCGCAACGATTCCAAATGGTTCATTTACGGACGGCATTACGAATAAGTCACACATTCTGTATGCGGCTAGTAACTCTTCATCGCTTACCTTACCTGTGAAAACCATATTTTTTTCAATACCTAGATTTATTGCAGTCTTAATGAGGTAGGGCATATCTGGTCCAGACCCAACAATTACAAACTTGACGTGTGGGTCCTTACTAATAACCCGTTTAGCTGCCTGAAGCAAGTGCCAAACACCTTTCTGGATGGTGAGTCGTCCCACAAATAAAACGACCTTGTCCCCCGGCTTCTTCAGTTCTTTATTGATTGGTCCCCTGAATTTCTCTAAGTCGATTCCGTTGTAAATTACGGTTATCTTGTTTGGATTGATTCCATAAAATTCGACCAATTGCCTCTTTGTTCTGTAGCTGTTGGCGACTACTAGGTCCGCCTTCTCTGCCCCGAATCTTTCCATTTCAATTACCCATTCTCTTGGGTTGTTATTTGTTCTGTCATATTCGGTGCTGTGTATATGGAAAATAAGAGGTTTCCCCTTTGATTGAAGTATTACTCCTGCTGGAATTGTCATCCAGTCATTTGCGTGAATTATATCAAAACTCTTGTTTTCACATGAACGAGCCAGTGAAAAATTGAAACCATAAATTTGTTTAATTGATTCCCAATCCAGAATTGGCTCACCTTTATGGAAATAAACTGAATAGTTCAATTCGGCTGGGGCTTCAATAATCTCGGCTTTTAAGTCTCCAGACCATTTAAGGATTGGAATTCCAACTTTGAAATTCACATTGCTGTGATTCTTTTCCATATTCTTAATTAACTCATAAACTGCGACACCTAGGCCTCCACTAAACACTGGCCAAAGCTCACTTGAGAGCACTAAGACTTCCATTTTAATCCTCCTTCAACTGGTGGTAAGAATGCGATTGACCAAAGTTGGTGTGTCGCACCAAGTGGTTTTCCATTACTAATTGTTTCTGGTAATCCATACAGAGTTCGTGAACCCAAAAATTCCATATACCCTTCCGCAATTTTCTTTGCCAATCTTTCCTTAAGAGTTATGAGACCCCAATACGTAGTTAATCCCCAAACCCGTTCATGATATTTTTCCGGAACTGCGCTTTCACCCCTCGATACTGCTTTTACTCCGAATTCAGTGACTAATTCTGCTTCTACTTTCTTTAGTGTTTTTTTCTTCTGACCGAGAGAAGTGTGGTCAAACATAATTGGAAC
>JAAOXX010000045.1 GCA_018221025.1 Candidatus Altarchaeota archaeon
ATATAATCTGATGCAATTTGGCTTTCGAGTGTCTTCGCACTACTAACTGCATTTTTGACATGTTGGTCAGTGGTCATTTTATCTTTTGCTTCCTTGGCAAGATCACCAGCAGCACGAATCATACCTCCAAGCTCCCTCAATCTAAGAGTCAGGTGGCCTTTTCGATTAGCCATTTTTCTGGCAATATGAAGTATTTCAGCAATTCCTTCCGATGAAAATGGAGGAATTTTCTTATCCTTTTTCACTTCCTGAGCAACGAATCGAATAAACCGTTTTTCATTTTCAGGAGTATCTGGAATTGTATCATTCATAAACACTTCATAGCCATATCCTTGAATTCTACTCCTAAGTGCAGGATTAATGTGTTTAATCGTCTCGACGTTTCCTGCCGCAGCCAATACAAAATCACACGGTGCAGGTGTCGTCCTTACCATTGCCCCAGCAGAGCGTTCACTCCGACCAGTGATGGGATACTTTCCCTCTTGCATTGCAGTTAGGAGGTCAACTTGCATTTTCTTGCTAAGTGTCGCAATCTCATCAATAAACAAGACTCCTTTGTGTGCACGGTGAATTGCCCCAGCTTCAACCCTCTCATGGGAAGGAGTCTCGAGCCCACCCGATTGGAATGGGTCATGTCTAACATCCCCCAATAATGAACCTTCATGAGCGCCAGTACCATCAATAAATGGTGCTTTCTCTCTTGGTCTGTGGCCAAGGAGAAGTTTTGGAACCATAATTAAGCGAGAAGGTTTAGTTTGCTGTCCAATTATCATGAGAAATGCAGTTGCAATAATACCACTAAATAATGCCTGCGGAACCCTAAGTACAAACGTATAATAAAATGTAATTACAGCAACTGCAATCATTAAACCTGTAAGTATGGTTTTTCTAACAGATGATGCCGCCTTAGACTTTTCACGGTATTGGTGAACTATACTCCTGCCAAAACCGGCCGGGAAAGGTTTAACGATGGGTTGATTATCATTTTCAGGATTTGGAAAAACGAGGACATCTTCAAGCGTCTCAGAAGGCAGAAGCTCAGCCATGCCTTGGGCGAGCATACTCTTACCAGTTCCAGGCTTCCCAATTAAGAGAACGTGTCTTCCTTGGAGGGCCGCACGCCGAATAATTTTAACTGCCTTGTCCTGTCCAATTACTTGGTCGATTGTTGATTTTGGCACTTCAATATCATCAGTAGACGAGGGGAAAACGGTCTTAACGCCTTTAAGTTTTTTAGTGGGCACACCAATAACGTTAGAGATATTTTATAACAGTAATTGAAATACAGAAACTGTTTTTAGTGTGGACTATTTGATTTCTTATGGCAGACCTAGCCACTAAAATAAAGTTGAAGGATGGACACGAAGTAAGCCTTAAAGGGTGGATTCATCGGCTCAGAAAATTAGGAGACAAGTATTTTGTAGTTCTCAGAAACTCGAATGGACTAATTCAAGTAGTGGCTAATGGCAAAACAGTAACAGGTAAACTCGATGTAGAAGCGAGCATCTCTGTCACAGGCACAGTAAAGAAAGATGAACGTGCACCAGGAGGATTTGAACTTCATGCGGAAAAAATCGAAGTAATAGGAGAATCTGCACCTGACTGGCCTTTCCACAGATACAAGAGTGTAGACATGGAAATGGATTACCGCCACTTATGGCTTAGGAGTTCGAAGATGCAGAGTGTATTCAAAGTACGTTCAACCGTATTGTCGGCAATGCGAAGTTTCTTTGAAAAGGAGGGCTTTTTTGAGGTGAGTCCACCAATATTTGTGAGCGCCGCTTGTGAAGGTGGTTCAACATTATTTGATTTGGATTATTTTGGGGGAAAGGCGTACTTGAGTCAATCAGCCCAATTATATCTTGAGGCATTTGTTCCATCACTTGAAAAAGTCTGGGCATTGACTCCGAGTTTTAGGGCTGAAAAATCCAGAACGCGACGGCACTTAACAGAGTACTGGCATCTTGAACCTGAAGTCGCATGGAACAACCATGAAGACAATATGGATTTGCAGGAAAAATTATTGAAAGTGGCAATGAAGGCAGTAATGGAAGAGCGCCAGGATGTTCTTGGTGACTTTGAAGACCGAAGTGAAGTAGAATCTTGGATTAAAGACAAGTGGCCCCGCATAAGATACGACGATGCAATTGATGAAGTCAAGGCGGAATTCCCAAAAATCAAGTGGGGTGATGACTTAGGAACTGAAGAGGAACGCTACCTTGTCAATAAGTATGGGATTCCAGTTTTCATAACACATTATCCAAGGAGTATAAAATCTTTTTACATGAAGGTTGATGAGGAAAATCCAAAAGTCGTACTAAATAATGACCTCATATCACCCCATGTAGGAGAAATTGTAGGTGGGAGTGAAAGAGAGTGGAAACAAGAACTCTTGCTTGAAAATATTTCAATGCATAAACTCAACCCAAAGGACTACGCATGGTATTTGGACCTCCGCAGATATGGCTCAATACCACATAGCGGGTTTGGTCTGGGAACTGAACGATTCCTTGTTTCAATCCTTAAATTGGAGCATATACGTGATGCGCTGGCATTTCCACGCTTCATGAATCGCGTCTATCCGTAGATGTTATGAAAAATGCTTTAAAACCACGCGTGCACTAAGAATGTGGTTAAATTAGCCAAAACGTCATTTGGATTCTTTGCAATAGCTATGCAAAACCAGCTTGTCGATGCACACGAATTACCAAGAGACGCCAAGAAAGCTGCACAAGCTCTGGCCGGTGATGATTTTGATAAGTGGGTAAGTGGTTTAGCAAAAAAGGGTTATGATGTTGAAGACGGCTTATTTGACCCCATGAAAGCAGTTGAGTTGATTGGAGTCAAGGAAAAAGAGTACTTACGGTTTTCACGACTCGTTGAAATTGAGCTGGCAAAAATCCTGATTAAAGCCGCAATTGGGCGGGATTACCTGATTATTCAAACTGTTGACGGGCTGGATGATTTGAATAAGAGTATTAATATTATGATTAACAGACTTCGCGAGTGGTATGGGTTGCATTTTCCTGAATTAAAGGAAGAAGACCATGAAAAATATCTGAAACGCATAATTGCAGATAAACGCGGGGAAAGCATGGGAATTGAATTATCTGGTGGCGACAAAGATGCAGTTCAAAGAATGGCTAAGATGATTTTGGAAATGTACAAGGCTCGAGCTGGACTGGAATTTTACTTGGAAAAATTAATGGAAGAAATTGCACCAAACCTCACTGCACTTGCTGGGGCAAACTTGGGCGCACGACTAATCGGACGGGCAGGAAGCCTGAAGAAACTCTCAGAAATGCCAGGAAGTACAATTCAAGTTCTTGGTGCAGAACGCGCATTATTCAAACACTTAAGAAAGGGAACACCTCCACCAAAACACGGAGTTATATTCCAACATCCTGAAATTAATAGGGCACAGAGGGCCATTAGGGGTCGTCTTGCAAGGAGTTTAGCTGCGAAGTTAGCACTCGCATCAAGAACAGACAAATATGCAGGCAAATTAAACAAAGACTTAATCGCTAGTTGGAAAAGAAGACTAAAGGAGGTCAAACAATGAAAATTCCAAAATATGATTTTTTTGAAAAGGTAATTACTGCGGTCATGCTCATAATAACACTTCTTGGATTTTACTACGCCAAGACAATATATCTCATGACCCAAGCACTGATTTATGACCCAACAATTATAGTGGGCGTCTTATTATTCATTATATTGGAAGTTGTCTTACTAATTGCAGTTTTAATTTACTCCGCACTAAAGGAGGGTTCCAAATGATGAAGATTGGAAGAGACCTTGCTACAGAAAACTTAGTCAAGGGTCAATCCGTGTACGGAGAGAGGCTCGTTAGAAAGAGAGGAAAAGAGTTCAGAGTTTGGGAGGCCAAGAGAAGTAAGGTTGGCGCGGCCCTTCAGAAAGGCATGAAGATTCCATTCAAAGACGATGCAAAAATCCTGTATCTAGGAGTTGCAAGTGGAACTACTGCGAGTCACATAAGTGATTTGACACCAAAGGGAATGATTTTTGGAGTTGACCCGGCACCAAGAGTACTGAGAGATTTTCTACTCTTATCTGAAACGCGAAGTAATCTCGTTCCAATTTTTGCAGATGCAAATCGTCCAGAAAAGTACAGACACATAGTTCCTGATGTTGATATGATAATTCAGGATGTTGCCCAACCAAATCAATCTCAAATATTGATGAAGAATGTGAATATGTATTTGAAGAAGGGCGGGCTTGCATTCGTTGCAATTAAGTCAAGAAGCATAGATGTAACTGCCAATCCGAATAAAATCTTCTCGGAGTTCAAACACGCAGTTAAAGGTTTGGAATTAATTCAGGAAAAGAGGTTGGAACCCTTTGAAAAAGACCATATGGCCCTGCTTTTGAAAAAGTAAAATTTCTCAGTTTTAAGTTACAATACCGTGCATCTTAACAAGGTCGGATTCATATGGTTTAAGTGATTTTGGAACTTTGGTTTTAATCTCGTCTTTGAGACTATTTCCTTTCTCTTTTTTAGATGCCCAAACAAACTCATTAAATTGAATTAGCTCCTTTGTTGGAAAATCTCCCTTCCAGTCGGCAGTAGGAATATCTTGTGTATGAACCGTTTCGCCATACATTTCCCTGTAGACATAGTCTGTTACAAAAGGCATAATTGGTGCAATTAACTTCAAAACCGCTTTTAAGACAGTGTGGAGAGTGTAAATCGCAGACTTGTCACCATCATATGCCCGAAATTTCACTAATTCAATATAGTGTGAAGCAAACGTATCCCAAACAAAGTTTCTTATCTCGTTTGCCGGAACAAACAAGTCCATATCCTCATATCCCTTAACTGAACATTCAATAGTGTTGCTCAATTCACTTAGAATCCACTTGTCCGACTCATTGAGTTCTTTAGCCTCCGCGTATTCGAACATACTAATGAATCTGGAGACATTGTAGAGTTTCTGAACAAATTTGGCAGAGCCGGCAGTTCTCTCCTCACTCAATCGAATATCTGACCCGAGTTTAGCTTCAGCAGCCCCATTAAAACGGAGTGCGTCAGCACCATACCTTTCAACGAGAGGTTCCGGATACACTACGTTTCCAATTGATTTACTCATCTTCTTACCACGTTCATCAACAACGTGTCCACTTATCCAGATACGTTTGAATGCTTTTTTACCAGTAAGTTGGTAGACCCGTAATAAGG